>NZ_JAOCGL010000042.1:0-31747 GCF_029842485.1 Stenotrophomonas sp. GD03777 | reverse complement strand
AAAACGGCTCCGACCCCTTCTTGTTTCCGTTCGACCCACCGCTTCTGAATCAGTCGAGCAAGCGCGACGCCACGAAGCACGTCCATCCGTCACCGGGAAACTGTCGAAGGCGGGGCGGGAGGGGCAGGCAGGACCGTTGGCGCCATGGATGGCGCCATCGAGCCCCCATGGACGGGTTTACGGCGTGTCCTGCCTGCCCCTCCCGCCCCGCCAAACACGCAGCAACCCAGAGCCATGAACCACGCTGTTGCTGTTGCTTTTGCCTGCGCTCTGGCTTGAAACGGGTGCCGGGCAGCGCCCTGCCGGGTATCCTTTCCCTCTGATGTCCGACCTTGTCCATGCCAGCCGCGAAGCCCTCAGCGAAGGCGGCGCGCTCGCCTCGCATCTGGATGCCTTCGTCCCGCGTCCGGCACAGCTGCACCTGACCGCTGCCATTGCCGATGCGCTGCAGCAGCGGGACCTGCTGCTGGCCGAGGCCGGTACCGGCACCGGCAAGACCTTCGCCTATCTGGTGCCGGTGCTGCTGTCCGGGCTGCGCACCATCATCTCCACCGGTACCCGCGCGCTGCAGGACCAGCTCTACCACCGCGATCTGCCGCGCGTGCGCCAGGCGCTGGGCGTCGGCCTGCGCAGCGCGCTGCTGAAGGGGCGCGCGAACTACCTGTGCCGCTATCGACTGCAGCAGGCGCGGGGCGAGCCGCGGTTTTCCAGTCCCGAACAGGCCGCGCAGTTCCAGCGCATCCTGGCGTGGTCCGGCCGCTCGGAGTTCGGTGACATCGCCGAGCTGGAGGGCCTGGCCGATGACTCGCCGCTGCTGCCAATGGTCACCTCCACTGTCGACAATTGTCTGGGCACCGATTGCCCATTCTGGGACGACTGCTTCGTGGTGCGCGCACGGCAGCGTGCGCAGGCCGCCGACGTGGTGGTGGTCAACCACCACCTGCTGCTGGCCGATCTGGCACTGAAACAGGACGGCTTCGGCGAGTTGCTGCCGGGGGCGCAGGCCTTTGTCATCGACGAGGCACACCAGCTGCCCGAACTGGCAGCGCAGTTCTTCGGCGAAGGTTTCGGCATGCGCCCATGGCAGGAACTGGGTCGCGACTGCCTGGCTGAAGCGCGCGGCGTAGGGGGCGCACAATCGGCGCTGCAGGAGCCGGTCGACCAGTTGCAACAGGCGTTGCTGGCGTTGCGTTCGGCGATGGAGGGGCTGCCGCCGCGTGGTACGCAGTGGCGTGCGCTGGCCATGCCACAGGTCCGCGACGGCTTCGATACGGTGATGGCCGGCCTGGTGGCACTGGAGCAGGGCCTTCAGCCGCTGCGCGAATCGGCGGCGGGTCTGGACGCCTGCCATGCGCGGGCGCGCGAGGCGGTGTCGCGGTTGCAGCGCTGGCTGGGCGATGATGAACCCACCCTGGATTTCGATACCGATCCGGCGGACCACGCCAGTGCCGCCGATGTGCTCTGGTACGAGCTCACGCCGCGGGGTTTCCGCTGCCAGCGCACGCCGATGGATGTGTCCGGCCCGCTGCGCGAGCATCGCGAGCGCAGCCGCGCGGCATGGATCTTCACCTCGGCCACGCTGACCGTGGGCAATGGATTCGACCACATCGCCACGCGCTTGGGCCTGGACGATCCGCATACCCTGGTCCAGCCGAGTCCGTTCAACTGGCCCGAGCAGGCGTTGTGCTACCTGCCGGAAGGCCTGCCTGATCCGGCCGCACGGGGCTTCGGAACCGCGCTGATCCAGACCCTTCGGCCGGTGCTGCAGGCATCGCAGGGCAGGGCATTCCTGTTGTTCGCCTCGCACCGTGCATTGCGCGAGGCCGCCGAGGCACTGCGCGACGGGCCATGGCCGTTGTTCGTGCAGGGTGAGGCACCGCGCGCGACGCTGCTGCAGCGCTTCCGTGAATCGGGCAATGGCGTGCTGCTGGGCTCGGCCAGTTTCCGCGAGGGCGTGGACGTGGTCGGCGAAGCGCTGAGCGTGGTGATGATCGACAAGCTGCCGTTCGCGGCACCGGACGATCCGGTGTACGAGGCACGCCTGGAGGCGATCCGCAGCCAGGGCGGCAATCCGTTCCGCGACGAACAGTTGCCGCAGGCGGTGATCGCACTGAAGCAGGGTGTCGGTCGCCTGATCCGCAGCGAAAGCGACCGTGGCGTGCTGGTCCTGTGCGATCCGCGCCTGCTCAACCGTGGCTATGGCCGGGTCTTCCTGGATTCACTGCCACCCTTCCGCCGCACCCGCAGCCTGGCCGATGTGCAGGCCTTCTTTACGCCACAATGGGGGCCCGTGGCTGATGATCCGGCTGATCCGGCTGACCCGGCCGCTGTCGCGCCGGGCCCGGAGCCGGCTCCCGGTGCCACGTTCCCCCTGTTCTGACCTGATCTGATGAAACTGCTCGCCTTTGAAACCGCCACCGAAGCCTGCTCCGTTGCACTGCATGTCGATGGGCAGGTGCTGGAACGCTTCGAGATCGCCCCGCGCCGGCATGCCGACCTGAGCCTGCCATGGGCCGAGGCGCTGCTCGCCGAAGCCGGCATCGGCCGTCGCCAGCTCGACGGCATCGCGCTCAGTCGCGGCCCGGGGGCGTTCACCGGTGTGCGCCTGGCGATCGCCATCGCCCAGGGCATCGCGTTGGCGTTGGACCGCCCGCTACTGCCGGTTTCGACGCTGCAGGTGCTGGCGCTGCGGGCACCGGTGGAAGAAACGCAGATCCTGTCGGCAATCGATGCCCGGATGGGTGAACTCTACGTCGCGCGCTTCGAACGCGTCGACGGCCTGCCGGTCGCGCGCGATGCCGAGCGCGTCTGCGCGCCCTCCGTGGTGACGTTGCCGGAAGGAATGTCGGCCTACGGTGTCGGTACCGGTTTCGGCGCGGGCGACGGCGCGCTGGTGGCACAGTTGGGCAGTGGCCTGCGCGGTTTTGATGCCGCGGCATTGCCGCGGGCGTCGGACGTGCTGGCACTGGCGGTGCCGGCGTTCGCGCGTGGCGAGGCGATCGCACCGGAGAAGGTCGAGCCGGCGTACCTGCGCGACAACGTGGCATTGACCCTGGTCGAGCAGCAGGCCGCGCGCGAGGCGAAGGCGAAGGCCAACGGCTGAGCCCCTCGTGGCGGGGTTGGTTGATCGCATAAACCAAAAGCCGCGCTTGGCCGGGCGGGGTGGGTTCGCGGGGGACGCCGTGAACCCCCAGTCCGGCCCAGCCGCTGGCGGCTGGGCGTTCGGGCGCTTGCGAAGCAATGCTTCGCAAGCGAAGCGCCCTCACCCATGGGGGCTTGGCCGCGGCATCCATGGTGCGGATACCCCCGCGAACCCAACCCGCCCGACCTCTGACAGTTTCCGTGTGCGTCCGCCACGGAAAATCAAAAGAAAATCAAAGTCAAAAGCGGATCGCTTCGCTCGCATCCACGCGTGGCGTGGATGTGTGTCGACCAAGGTCGACACCTACCCAAGCAATGGTGCGCCGTGATCTGTCAGAGGCGGGGCGGTGTCGGGCGGCGGGGTATCCGCGGCATGGATGCCGCGGCTAAGCCTACACGGACGTACTTGCGGCGTCCCCGCCGCCCGACACCGCCTCGCCACGCTTCAGTACACCAACCGCCGCTGTTGCTGTTGCTGTTGCCGTTGCTCTAGCCTTTCAGCGGGTCCCGGGCCGCAGGCCCGGGCAACAAACCCCTACCGGTCGTCGTGCAGGGTGCCACCCGGCAGGAACACCCAGGTACGGGTGACCTGCAGGATGTCGATCTCGTCCTCGGTCTTCGGCAGCGGCGGGAACGGCTGCGCCAGCTGCACCACCCGCAGCGCCGCCTCATCCAGCAACGGCGTCCCGCTTGAACGCAGGATCCGGCTGCTTTCCACGCTGCCATCGCGGCGCACGCCGACGCTGATCACCACCTGGCCGCCGAGCCGGCGCTGCCGGGCCTCGTCCGGGTAGTTCAGGTTGCCGACGCGCTCGGCGCGGTCGACCCAGGCGCGCAGGTAATTGGCGTAGGCATATTCGCGCGTGCTGGCCGACACGAACTTGCGGTTCGGGCGCTTGGCGTACTGCGCCGAGCGCAGATGCACCTCGGCCGCCAGCCGCGCCATCTCGGCATCACGCTGCTCGCGCGCGCTCAGCGGCGCATCCGGCTCAGGCTGTTCCGGCGTTGGACGGGACTGCGCCTGCGCCACGGTGTCCTCCCCATTGCGGCTGCTGACCACCCGTGCCTGCGGCGGCGGAACCGGCGCGGCCGATTGCTGTTGCTGGGGAACCGGGCTGAGTCCGGATTGCGCCTGCGGCACGATGCCGGCCTGGTTGTCGCGCGGACGCTGTGCGCGGTCGTGCTCGCCACCGCCTTCCTGGTTGGCGGCGGCCAGGAAATCAGCCTGCTTTGGCGTCAGTGCGGTGCGCGTCTGGCTGAAGATCACTTCCAGCGTCGGCACCAGCGGAGCATCGCCTTTCACGGCGAAGCCCACGCCCAGGATCAGCAGGGCGTGGACCAGCACCGACAGTGCGATGGTGGCCCCCAGCCGTTGCGCTTCGCGTGGCGGCGGGGGCAGAACGGCAGGTGCGGACGGCATCAGCGCAGGCCGGCCTCGAGCGCGTCGAACAGGGTGCCGGCAATGTTCAGGCCGTACTGCGCGTCGAGCTCGCGCACGCAGGTCGGGCTGGTCACGTTGACCTCGGTCAGGTAATCGCCGATCACGTCCAGGCCGACGAAGCGCATGCCACGACGCTTCATCTCCGGGCCGACCTGGCCGGCGATCCAGCGGTCACGCTCGCTCAACGGGCGCCCTTCGCCACGGCCCCCGGCCGCCAGGTTGCCGCGGAACTCGTCACCCTGGGGAATGCGCGCCAGGCAGTAATCGACCGGTTCGCCGTCGACCAGCAGGATGCGCTTGTCGCCGGCGCTGATGTCGGGAATGAACTTCTGGGCCAGCGCCAGCTTGCGGCCGCCGTCGGTCAGTGTCTCCAGGATCACGTTCAGGTTCGGATCGCCCTGGCCGCTGCGGAAAATCGAGCGGCCGCCCATGCCGTCCAGCGGCTTCAGCACGGCCTGGCCGTGTTCGAGGGCGAAGGCCTTCAGCGCCTTGGCATCGCGGCTGACCAGGGTCGGCGGGCAGCACTGCGGGAACAGCAGGGCAGCCAGCTTCTCGTTGTAGTCGCGCAGGCCCTGCGGGTTGTTGACCACGCAGGCACCGGCAGCGGCGGCCACGTCCAGCACCTGGGTGTCGTAGATGTACTCGGCGTCGACCGGCGGGTCCTTGCGCATCAGCACGATCTGGCCGGGTCCGAACTCGGTACGGCTGAACTCACCCAGCTCATACCAGCCGGCCGGGTCGTCGCGCACCTGCAGCGGCGCGGTCTGGGCCACCGCCACGCCACCTTCCAGGGCCAGTCCGCCCGGCCGCACGTAGTGCAGGGCATGGCCGCGGCGCTGGGCTTCCAGCAGCATGGCGAAGGTGGTGTCCTTGGCGATCTTGATGTGGGCGATGGGGTCCATCACCACGATGACGTTCAACGGCATGGTCGCACCTGTCAGGCAAGGCGTTGATGGTAGCGGCAACGCCGGTCGCGCGCCTCCCTGCCATACTGCAACGCAGCGTCCGCCCGGCGGTCGCGCACTCATTGCGAAACCCGTCACGTTCAGGAGGGGGCCATGCCCCGCGCCGTGGGGCGGCCTTGAAGCGGGCGCGGAAAGTGCGATATAGATACGCTTTCGCAGCGGCCCCCGCCAGAGATCGGGCCGTGCGCTTGGGGATAGGCAATGACTGAAAACACGACTGCGGGCGGGGAACTCGCAGGACTCCGGGTGATGGTCATCGATGATTCGAAGACCATCCGCAGGACTGCGGAAACGCTGCTCAAGCGCGAAGGCTGCGAGGTGGTCACCGCCACCGACGGCTTCGAAGCGCTTGCCAAGATCGCAGACCAGCAACCGCAGATCATCTTCGTCGACATCATGATGCCGCGCCTGGACGGGTACCAGACCTGCGCGCTGATCAAGGGCAACCAGTTGTTCAAGGCGACCCCGGTCATCATGCTGTCGTCCAAGGATGGCCTGTTCGACAAGGCGCGGGGACGCATCGTCGGCTCGGAGCAGTACCTGACGAAGCCTTTTACGCGTGAAGAACTGCTGGGTGCCATCCGCACGTACGTCAACGCCTGACCAGGGGGGAAAGGCACAATGGCTCGTATCGTTCTGATCGAGGATTCACCGACCGACCGCGCGGTGTTCACCCAGTGGCTGCGCCGTGCCGGCCACGAAGTGCTGGAAGCGGACAACGCCGAGGATGGCCTGCAGCTGGTCCGCGACCAGGTGCCGCAGCTGGTGCTGATGGACGTGGTCCTGCCCGGCATGAGTGGCTTCCAGGCGACCCGTGCGATGGCCCGTGATGCGGCGATCAAGCACATCCCGGTGATCATCGTCAGCACCAAGGCGATGGAAACCGACAAGGCCTGGGGCCTGCGCCAGGGCGCCGCCGATTACATCGTCAAGCCGCCGCGCGAGGATGAACTGATCGCGCGGATCAACGAACTGGTGGCCTGATGCGCTCGCCCTTCGACATCCTTGAAGCCTATGAACGGCGCAGCCTGGCCCATGCGGTGCAGCTGCCCGGGAAGCAGTTTGCCCAGGACCTGTGGCGTGGCGTGGGTTTCCGCGTCGGCCAGCGCCGGCTGGTGTCCGATTTCCGCGAAGTGGTGGAAATCGTACCGATGCCGCCGGTGACCCCGGTGCCCTGTGCGCAGCCCTGGCTGCTGGGCGTGGGCAACCTGCGCGGCAACCTGTTCCCGGTGGTCGACCTGAAGTACTTCCTGGAAGGCACGCGCACCGTGCAGCAGGAAGGCCAGCGCGTGCTGATCATGCGCCAGGCCGGCGGCGACGTCGCACTGACCATCGATGAACTGTTCGGCCAGCGCAGCTTCGAGCTGGACCAGCAGATCGAAGCGGGCACGTTGGCCGATGGCCGCTACGGGCATTTCGTCGATCGTGCTTTCCATGCCGACGGCCATGACTGGGGCGTGTTCTCGCTCTCGCTGCTGTCGCGCACCCCTGAATTCCGGCAAGCCGCGGCCTGAGGCCGGGCATCGCCCCCTGCATTGAAGATCGAGGTTGAACGATGAGTACTGCTTCGGACGCCACCAAGACCGGCAAGCTGCGGCTGGGCGGCAGCAACCTCTGGCTGTTCCTGCTGCTGGCATCGATGATCCTGTTCGGCGTCAACACCGGCGTCGCCACCTGGCAGGGCAGCCGCCTTGCCGACGCCGGCTCCAAGGCCGCCGACCTGCAGGTGCTGTCGCAGCAGCTGGCCAACCAGGGACGTGACGCGGTCGGCGGCAACGCCCAGGCCTTCACCGCCTTCAAGGCCACCCGCAACGCGATCGAGCAGAACGTGTCGACCCTGCAGGGACGCTACGGCAAGGAGCCGGGCGTAGCCGGTGCCATCGCCACCCTCGGCGAGACCTGGGCGCCGCTGGGCAAGCAGGCCGGGCAGCTGGTGGCCAGCGAACCGGCCGTGCTGGCGCTGGCCGGCAACGCGAACAACTTCACCGGCGCAGTGCCGGGCCTGCAGGCCCAGCTGAACGAGCTGGTGCGTGCGATGTCCGCTTCCGGCGCGCCCTCGTCGCAGGTGTACAGCGCGCTGCAGCAGGTCGTGGTGGCCGGTTCGATGGCCCGCCGCGTGACCGAAATGCGTGCCGGTGGCAGCGCCGCGGCGACCTCCGGCGATGCGCTGGCACGTGACATCACCGTGTTCTCGCAGGTGCTCGACGGCCTGCGCAACGGCAACGAGGAACTGGGCATCACCGCCGTGCGCGGTGCCGCCGCCGTGGCCGCGCTGGAACAGTCGCAGCAGAAGTGGGAAGCGATGAAGCAGGACGCCGACGCGATCCTGGCCAGCTCGCGCCAGCTGTTTGCGGCGCAATCCGCTGCCACCGCGCTGGGCCAGGGTTCGGCCCACATGCTGGATGACAGCCGCAAGTTGTTCGACGCGTTCTCCTCGTTCGGCTCGGTATCCGACACCCGCCTGTTCCCGAACTTCTGGATCGGCGTGGTGTCCGGTGCGCTGTCGCTGATCGCGATCATCGGCTTCGTCTCCACCAACGTGCGCAGCCGCTCGCGCGAGCAGGAACTGCGCTACCAGACCCAGGTGGAATTCAACAGCCGCAACCAGCAGGCGATCATGCGGCTGCTGGACGAAATCTCCTCGCTCGGCGAGGGCGACCTGACGGTGAAGGCCTCGGTGACCGAGGACATGACCGGCGCGATCGCCGACGCGATCAACTACGCGGTGGACGAGCTGCGCCACCTGGTGACCACCATCAACGACACCTCGGCCAAGGTCGCGATGTCCACCCAGGAAACCCAGGCCACCGCCATGCAGCTGGCAGAGGCCGCGGGGCACCAGGCCAACCAGATCACCTCGGCTTCGGACCGCATCGGGGAGATCGCGGCGAGCATCGAGCAGGTGTCGCGCAACTCGGCCGAGTCGGCCGACGTGGCACAGCGCTCGGTGGTGATCGCTGCCGAAGGTGCCGGCGTGGTGCGCGAGACCATCCAGGGCATGGACCAGATCCGTGACCAGATCCAGGAAACCTCCAAGCGCATCAAGCGCCTGGGCGAGTCGTCGCAGGAAATCGGCTCGATCGTGGAACTGATCAACGACATTTCCGAGCAGACCAACATCCTGGCGTTGAACGCGGCGGTGCAGGCCGCGTCGGCCGGTGAAGCGGGCCGCGGTTTCGCGGTCGTGGCCGACGAAGTGCAGCGCCTGGCAGAACGCACCTCGGGTGCGACCCGACGCATCGAAAACCTGGTCCAGGCCATTCAGGCCGACACCAATGAAGCGGTCACCTCGATGGAGCAGACCACGGCCGAAGTGGTGTCTGGTGCACGCCTGGCCGAGGACGCCGGTACCGCGCTGACCGAGATCGAACGCGTGTCAAACGCGCTGAATACCCTCATCAAGAACATCTCCATCGCCGCCCAGCAGCAGTCGGCCGCCGCCTCGGACATCACACGCACCATGGGCGTGATCCGGCAGATCACCGGGCAGACCTCGCAGGGTGCCGGACAGACCGCCGAGTCGATCGGCCACCTCGCGCAGCTGGCGGCGGACCTGCGCCGTTCGGTCGCCGACTTCAAGCTGCCGGCGTGACACGGGCAGGGCGGCGAGCAAGGAACCAGTCGATGAAGCATTTCCATTCCCCACGCCAGAACTCGCGCGGCCACCGCGCGGCGGCGAACGGAGCGCGTCCATGAGCAGTCTGCGCGATGCGATGAGCCACGCAGCGCTGGGCTGGGTCAAGCCCGAGCTGGACGAGACCCTGCGCCAGGTGCGCAACGAGGTCGAGTACTACGCCGAAGACCCGACCGATGCCAGCCGCATGCGCATCTGCGCCGGCTACCTGCACCAGGTGCAGGGCACCCTGCGCATGGTCGAGCTGTATGCCCCGGCGATGGTGGCCGAAGAGCTGGAGCAGCTGGCCAACGCCATCGGCGCCGGCCGCGTGGCCGACCGTGATGAAGCCTGCGCAACCCTGATGCGTGGCAGCGTGCTGCTGCCCGACTATCTGGAACGCCTGCAGAACGGCCATCGCGACATTCCGATCGTGCTGATGCCGCTGCTCAACGAGATCCGTGCGTCGCGCGGCGAAGAAGGCGTCACTGATAGTGTGCTGCTGGCCTTTGCGCCGGACAGCGTCACCGCCACCGAGGCCGAGCTGGACCATGCCCGTGGCAGCCTGAGCGGGCGTAATCGCGAGCTGCTCGACACGGTCGGCAGCGCGGTGAAGGAAGAACTGCTGCGCATCAAGGATGCGCTTGACCTGCACCTGCGCACAGGTGGTGCGCCGGAACAGCTGCAGACCCAGGCCAACGAGCTCGGCGCCGTGGCCGATACGCTGGGCATGATGGGCCTGGGCGTGGCCCGCGGCGTGGTCGTGCAGCAGCGCGATGCGCTGCGCGGCGTGGTCGAAGGTCGCCAGCAGATCGACGAGAACCTGCTGCTGGATATTGCCGGTGCACTGCTGTACGTCGATGCCTCGCTGGACGACCAGGTTGCCCATCTGGGCGCCGGCGGCAGTGGCGAGGACGACCCGAGCGCGGTCGAGAACCGGCGAACGGTGGAGGTGCTGGCGCATGAAGCCATCGCCAACTTCGCCGCTGCCCGCGAGCATTTCGTCGCCTTCATCGAAACCAGCTGGAACCATGCCGAGCTGCAGGATGTGCCACGCCTGCTGGGCGATGTGTCCGGCGCGCTGCGCATGCTCGACCTGGGTACCGCCGCCGATTACCTGCGCGGCGTGCAGCAGTACATCGAGGCCGAACTGATCGGCCGCCAGCGCGTGCCCAGCGGCCGCCAACTGGACACCCTGGCCGATGCCATGGCCAGCCTGGAGTACTACCTGGAAGCCCTGCGCGACCGCCGCCCGGGCCGAGAGGACATCCTCGAAATCACCCGCAGCAGCCTCGAGGCACTGCGCTACTGGCCGCTGCCGGAGCACAATGCCGTTGCGCCGGACGCGCCGGCACTGCTGCCGGTCGAACGTGAGCCGGTTGCGTTGCAGGCCGAGCCCCTGCAGCCGGAGCGCATCGAGGTTCCGGTGCAGCCTGCGGCGCCCGCTGCCGGCGACGTGCCGGTGCCACTGCCGGACTTCACCTTCGATCCGCCGCCGGCCTCGCCGGCGCCGATGGTGTCCGACAACCGCCTGATGTTCGGCGCGCTGGGCACCGTGGCAGCCGTGGCCGCCAGCACGGCTGATACCGGTGCTTCGCCGTTGCCGACGCACGACGATGCGGACGCATCGCTGGTCTTCGCGGCGTCCAGCGCACCTGCGCCGGATGTCCCGCAGTGGGAGCTGGCGCCGTTCCATCCGGAGGCCGACGCCATCGTGCCTGCCGATGACGAGCGCAGCCCGACCTTCGCCAGTTTCGATCCGGTCAGCTTCGAGCTGGCCGAGGGTGATCACTCCGGTGCGCCGCAGTGGTCGCTGTCCGGGGCGCCGCAGATGCTTGAGGAAAGCGCAGCGCCTGTGATCGATGAGAGGACGGACGCGGTGGATTCCTCCGCGACCGCTTTCGATGCTGCACCGGTGTTCGACCCGGTGGCGGCCGAACAGGATGCGGCTGCCGTGGCCGACGACGTGGTGTTCCGATTCGATGCCGACGCGCTGGACAACGCTGACGACGTGCTGTCGCTGCATGCGATGGAAACGCTGTCGCTGGACGATGACGCCGCGTTGCATCCGTCGCTGGAGATCGTCGATGCCGTCGTTCCGCCGCTGGGCGAGGTGGATGAGGCCCCGGATGACCTGCCGGTACCGTCGATCACGCCGCCGTTGATCGATGCGGCGGTTCCGGCGGCGGAAACGTCCGGTCCGGCCGTGTCGGTGATCGATATCGACACCATCGCGCCGATCGATTTCAGCGAGGCCGACGCCCAGTTCTTCGCCGAGCTGAGTGCGGCCGCTGCCGGCTTCAACCCACAGGCGATGGCCGCCGCGGCGTCGCCGGAGGCGGTGGATTCGGCCGTTGCCGGGACCGACGCCGACACCAATGCGGGCTTCGACGCCGGTTTCGACGACGATGCCGAGAACATCGACGAGGACATCCGCGAGGTGTTCCTGGAAGAGTTCGACGATGAGCTGGCCAATCTCGGCACGCTGCTGCCGGCATGGCGCATGCAGCCGGACAACATGGACCGGCTGCGCCCGATCCGCCGCATCTTCCATACCCTCAAGGGCAGTGGCCGCCTGGTCGGCGCACGCACCCTGGGTGAGTTCGCGTGGAAGATCGAAGGCATGCTCAACCGCGTGCTGGATGGCAGCCGCGCCGCATCTCCCGCCGTGCTGGCGATGGTCGACAACGCGCATGCGGCGCTGCCGCAGCTGAACGCGGCGCTGCGCCATGGCCACCGCATCAGCGTCGACCTGCAGGCCATGCAGGCCATCGCCGATCGTGTCGGTGCAGGCGAGGAGACCTACTACGTACCCCTGGCTGGGGCCACTGCATCGGTTGCACCGGTGGCCGAAGTCGAGGGCGAAGACGAGATCATCCGCATTCTCGACGCGGAGGTTGCCGCTTCGGCGCTGGCCGATACCGCCGAGAAGGCCGAAGCCACCGGCACGCCGGCCAACATCGACAGCGTGCTGCGCGAGATTCTCGAGGCCGAGGTGGAAGTCCATCAGGCCACCCTGCAGGACTGGCTGCGTTCGGCGCAGCAGGCACCGCAGCCGGTCAGCGACGCACTCCTGCGCGCAGTGCACACCATGAACGGCGCCTTCGCGATGACCGAAGTGCCCGAGATCACGGCTGTAACCGGCGGTGCCGAGTCCTACATCAAGCGTGCACTGGCCGCCGAAGTGGTGCCGGGTGATGAAGGCGTGGCCGCGCTGGATGCGGCCGCGCAGGCGATCACCGCCACCATGGAAGCGCTGCAGGCCGAACAGCCGCGCATCGCACCGCAACAGGTACTGGCACAGCGCCTGCAGGCGCTGGCCAGCGAGTTGCCGGAAGCGCGCTGGCCGATGGTGGGCCTGGAGGACGACGAAGCTGAGCTGGCGCTGGATGACGAACCGACGGCGGAATGGGATGCGGACGCCCCGGCAGCCGTCGCGCCTGAAACCGATGCGGTCCCGCTTTCGTCCGTCGCGCCGGAGCAGGAACCACAGGCAGTTGCCGATGTCCCCGAAACCCCGGTCGAGGATGCCGCGATCGAGGGCGAGGGCGGGCTGGAGGTCGGTGAGCTGACCGCCAGCGACGATCTTTCGCGCTACTTCGATGCCGGATGGCCGTCGGTACCGGGTGAGGGAGCGGCGTCGCTACCGGTGGTCGAATCGATCCAGGTGGCCGACGACGTTCCGGGCGTTGAGATAGACGGTGTCCAGGCGCAGGCCGAAAGCGCGCCGCTGTTGGGCGACGATGCCGGTTTGACCGTCGTGGACGATCTGTCGCCGTACCTGGATGCCAGTGCGCTGCCGGTCGACGACCGCGATGCCGAAGAGATTCCGGATGCTGTCGAAGCCGTCGCATCTGACCTGAATGCGTCCTCGTTCGATCACGTGCACGTCGCGGACGCTGAGGCATTCGAGACGCCTGCTGCACTGCCACTCGACAGCGAGCTGTCGAGCCTGCAGGATGAAATGGCTGCGCCGGGGTTTGCAGAACCGGTCTCGCTGGACGCCGCGCTCGAGGCCGGCCTGCACGTGATCGACGAAGAGCAGCCCCTGGCCGACGACGGGCAAAGGTCCGTGCTCGGCCTGCAGGCCAGCGAACTCGCGCCGGGCGAGGCGGAAGCCTTTGCCGAGGATGCGGACGTCGGCGGGGAGGCGGCGATCGGTGAAGGAGAGAGCGCCGATCAGCCGTCCCCGGCGACGGTGAATGAGGAGATCGCGGAGGCCGCGACGCCGGCCACCGCCGAACCGGTGCGGTTCTTCGAACTGGAAGACGCGCCGGGCCAGGTGGAAGTCCACGCCGAAGCTGCCGATGCCGATGCCGATGCCGATGCCGTATCGGATGCCCCGGCCGTTGGCGCGCCTGACGCCGACGTGGTTGAAACCGTGGCACCCGACGTCCTTGACATCCCGGTGCCGGAAGACAGCGCCGATACGCTCGACTTCAGCGTCTACGATCGCGAGCTGGTCGACATCTTCGTCGAGGAAGGCAAGGACCTGCTCGACCACTGTGATGGCCTGATCAGCGAGCTGCGCGATGCGCCGCAGGACCGCGAGGTGCTGGCCGGCCTGCAGCGTGACCTGCATACCCTGAAGGGTGGCGCACGCATGGCCGGCATCAACGCCATCGGCGATCTTGGCCACAGCATCGAATCGTTGCTGGAAGCCGTCGCCGCTGGTCGCACCGAGATCGAACGCCGCGATGTGCAGTTGCTGGAGCGCGGATTTGATCGGCTGCACCAGCTGCTCACCCGCACCGGCGACCACCGCGTGGTGGAACCGGCGCAGGACCTGGTCGACGCGTTCGAAGTGCGTACCACCACCGATATCGCTGCGGCGGCTGCTGCAGCCGCAGCCGCAGCCAACGTGGCGAGCGTCGCAGAAGCCACTTCGGCACCGGTTGCCAGTCCGGCATCGGCACCGGCACTGCTTGATGCGCCACTGTCGGCACCGCTGCCGGCCGAAGGCGTGGTCGATGAAGATCCGCTGGCACGCCCGCAGCAGGAACAGGTGCGCGTGCGCGCGGATCTGCTCGACCGCCTGGTCAACCATGCCGGTGAAGTGGCGATCTACCGCTCGCGCCTCGAGCAGCAGCTCGGCGCGTTCCGTGGTGCGATGGGCGAGCTGGAGCGCACCAATGCGCGACTGCGCGACCAGCTGCGCCGGCTCGACCTGGAAACCGAAGCGCAGATCGTCGCCCGCTACCAGCGTGAGCAGGACCAGGCAGACCAGAAGTTCGATCCGCTGGAGCTGGACCGCTTCTCCACGCTGCAGCAGCTCAGCCGTGCGCTGAACGAATCGGCGGCCGACCTTGGCGGCCTGCAAGGGGTACTGGACGATCTGTCGCGCCAGTACGATTCGCTGCTGCAACAACAGTCGCGCGTCAGCTCCGAGCTGCAGGACGGCCTGATGCGCGCGCGCATGGTGCCGTTCGATGGCCTGGTGCCGCGCCTGCGCCGCGTGGTCCGCCAGTCCGGCATGGATACCGGCAAGCAGGTCCACCTGACCCTGGAAGGTACCCACGGGGAACTGGACCGCAATGTTCTCGATCGCATGGTCGCGCCGCTGGAACACATGCTGCGCAACTCCGTGGCGCATGGCCTGGAAGCGCCGGAACAGCGCCGCGCCGCCGGCAAGCCGGAGGAGGGCGAGATCGCCATCCGCCTGCACCGCGAAGGCTCGGAAATCGTGCTGGAAGTGGCCGACGACGGCGCCGGCCTGGACCGCGAGGCGATCCGCCGCCGCGCCATCGACCGTGGCCTGCTGGCTGCCGATGCCCAGCCGAACGAGCAGGAACTGGACAACCTGATCTTCGCCTCTGGTTTCACCACCGCTGACCAGGTCAGCCAGCTGGCCGGCCGTGGCGTGGGCATGGACGTGGTGCGCAACGAAGTGCGCCAGCTGGGCGGTTCGGTCGATATCCAGTCGGTGCGCGGCCAGGGCGTGCGCTTCACCCTGCGCCTGCCGCAGACGCTGGCCGTCACCCAGGCGGTGTTCGTGCAGATCGGCGAGACCACCTTCGCCGTGCCGGTGGCCTCGGTCAGCGGTATCGGCCGCCTGTCGCGCGAACGTTTCGAGGCCGCCGACAGCAGCTACCGCTACAGCGGCGAAGACTATCCGTTGTATGACCTCGGCAGCCTGGTCGGGCAGGCCCCGGCGCGTGCCGATGGCCAGGACCAGGTGCCGCTGTTGCTGGTCCGCGCCGGCGACCTGCGTGCAGCCGTGGCGATCGATCAGGTGCTGGGCAACCGCGAAATCGTGGTCAAGCCGGTGGGCCTGCAGATCGCATCGGTACCGGGCATCTACGGTGCCACCATCACCGGCGATGGCCGCGTGGTGGTGATCCTGGACGTCGCGCCGCTGGTGCGCCGCTTCCTGGCCAATCCGACGGCACCGGTGCTGGCCAATGCGCCGCGCGACGAACGCCAGGTGCCGCTGGTGATGGTGGTCGATGACTCGCTGACCATGCGCAAGGTGACCGGTCGCATCCTCGAACGCCACAACTTCGAAGTCAGTGTCGCCCGCGATGGCGTGGAAGCACTGGAGCGGTTGGAAGAGCGCGTGCCGGACCTGATGTTGCTGGACATCGAGATGCCGCGCATGGACGGCTACGAGCTGGCCACTGTGATGCGTGCCGATCCGCGCTACAGGGATGTGCCGATCGTGATGATCACCTCGCGCAGCGGCGACAAGCACCGCCAGCGTGCCTTCGAGATCGGTGTCCAGCGTTATCTGGGCAAGCCGTACCAGGAACTGGACCTGATGCGTAACGTGTACGACCTGCTGGGGATCGCCCGTGTCCGTGAGTGAAACCCATCCGGCCCCGGCCGTCGCCCTGCTGGCCCGCCCCGGTACGGCGCGTGAACGCCTGCGCGAGGCGCTGGCGCATGCCGATGTACAGCTGGTCCTGGAAGATGATCCGAACGGCCTGGAGCCGCAGGTCCTGCAGGCCGCGGCCCCGCAGTTCGTGGTGATCGCGCTGGAAGCTGCCATCGAGGACGCACTGGAACGGTTGGAATCCGTGCTCTCGGCACCGGGGCTGACCCTGGTGTTCGATGAGGCTGAGCTGGCCGCCCGCCGCGACGGCTGGGAGGCGCAACGCTGGGGGCGCCACCTGGCCGCCAAGCTGCACGGCCACCAGCAGGTGTTGCCGCCGGGCGCCGAAGAAGAGCCCAGCCTGCAGCTGGAGCCTGGCCATCCGGCGCCCGCGCCGGCGCCGCAGGAAGAAGCCCTGCGCCCGCACCTGGAACAGGCGCTGAGCTGGGCCGATGACGTTCCGGCCGACGGCCTGTATTCGCCACCGGCAGACCTGCACGAACCGATCGCGCTGGAGCAGGCCCTGGCGGCGCTGCAGCCGGTCGTGCCCGAGCCTCTGGATCCGCCTTCGGCGCCGCAGGCACTGGCCGAACCGGCGACGCCTGCGACACCGCCGGTCTCCTTCGATCACACCGCCTGGTCGCTGGTGGAAGAATCGATCGAAGCACCCGTATCGGCAGAAGCCGTGGCGCCGGTCGTCGCGCCGCAGCCCTCGTTCGATACCGATCATTTGAGCCTGGTCGATCTGGATGCCGTCGCCCCGGCCGGTGCGCGTGCCGCATCGCTGCTGGTGCTGGCCGGCATCGGTGGCCCGGATGCGTTGCGTCGCCTGCTCGGCGCACTGCCCGCGTCGTTGAGTGTGCCGGTCCTGGTGCACATGCGTCTGGATGGTGGCCGCTACGGCAACCTGGTCAAGCAGATGTCCCGCGTTTCGCCGTTGCCGGTGCAGCTGGCCGAGGCCGGCCAGCACGCGGTGCCGGGCGAGGTGCACGTGCTGGCCGATGATATCGGCGTGCGCGCGGCCAGCGATGGCCTGCATTTCCAGAGCGATGCCAGCGGTATTTCGCTCGCTTCGCTGCCGGCCGAACACACCGCGCTGGTGCTGCTCAGCGGTTCCGACCTGGCCCACGTAGGCCCGGCGCTGGACCTGGCGGCCGCCGGTGCGTGGGTGGCCGGGCAGGTGGGCGAGGGCTGCTATGACCCGGCGGCGGCCACCGCCGTGGTGGCTGCCGGCATGGTGGCCGGTGAACCGCAGGAACTGGCGCAGGCGATTGCCGCGCGCTGGGGTGAGCAGGACGACAACGGAGACGCACCATGAGCTACGCCAGCAATGACGAAATCCGCGGCGTCCTGATCCAGGCCGGCAACGAGCGCGTGCTGCTGCCCAATGCCACCGTGGCCGAAATGATGTCGCGCGTGCCGGTGCAGCCGGTCTCCGATGCACCGCGCTGGCTGGTCGGCGAGATCGGCTGGCACGGCTGGCAGGTGCCGCTGGTGTCGTTCGCACGCCTTTCGGGGCTCGGCGAAGAGACGGTGGCCGGCCACAACAAGGTGGTGGTGCTGAAGTCCCTCAGCGGCAACGTGCAGCGCCCGTACTACGCGCTGCTGACGCAGAACTTCCCGCAGCTGATCTCGGTGCCGCGCGACGGCCTGCTGGCCGACGCCTCCGAAGAAACCCTGCCGCAGACCGTGCACATGCGCGTGCTGCTGGGTGAGCAGAGTGCGCTGCTGCCGAACCTGGACGCGTTGGAAGCGGCGCTGGATTCGCTCGCCGCCTGATCCACCAGACCGGTAGTGCCGGCCGCTGGCCGGCAACCTCATGATCCCGTGGATGCCGGCCAGCGGCCGGCACTACCACGAACCTGTCTTATCCCAGGTCGCCCAACCGCGCCTGCAACGCCGCGATCGCGGCCAGTCCGGCCGTTTCCGTGCGCAGGATCCGCGGGCCCAGCTGCAGTCCCTGGAACCCGGCCGCTGCCAGCTGGTCGCGGTCGCGCGGGGACCAGCCTCCTTCCGGGCCGATCGCAAGCACGAGGCCCCCTGCCGGAGCGGCCGTCAGCGTCGACAGGCGATGTGCGCCCCGCGGGTCCAGGGTCAGCCGCAGCGTATCGGCCGGCAGTACCGCCGCAGCCTGCGCCAGCGACAGCGGCGAACCCACCTGCGGGATGCGCGCACGCCCGGACTGGCCGCAGGCCGACGTCACCACGTTGTTCCAGTGCGCCACGCGCTTCTCGGCCCGTGCTGGATCGAGCTTCACCTCGGTGCGCTCGGCGTTGACCGGAATGATCGCCGCCACGCCCAGTTCGGTGGCCTTCTGCAGGATCAGGTCCATCTTCTCGCCACGGGCGATGCCCTGCAGCAGGGTGATCGCCAGCGGTGATTCATTGTCGATGGCCTGCACAGCATCGATGCGGACCTGTACCTCGCGCTTGCCGGCCACGGTCAGTGTCGCGCTGTAGTCGTTGCCATCGCCGTTGAACAGCACGCACGTATCGCCCTCGCGCAGGCGCATCACCCGCACCAGGTGGTTGGCCGTCTCTTCCGGCAGGGTCACGGTCTGGCCGCTGTGCAGCGCCAGGTCGATGGGGCAGCGGGTCACGCGCATGCAATCGCCTCGTCGATGGCCGCCAGCGTGGTGTGTGCCAGCAGCTCCAGTTGTTCGTCATCCACGCAATAGGGTGGCATCCAGTACAGCACGTCGCCCAGCGGGCGCAGCACCACGCCGCGCTTGAGGGCGGCCTTGTAAGCGTGCAGGCCCAGCCGCAGGCCCGGATCGAAAGGCGTGCGCCTGTTGCCGTCGCGCGACAGCTCGAACGCCACCACCATGCCGGCCTGGCGCACGTCGGCCACGTGCGGATGGTCGGAAAATGGCGCCGCCAGCGTGCCCATCACCGACGCGATGCCCCGGTTGCGGGCGATCACATCGTCGTCGCGGAAGATGTCCAGCGTCGCCAGTGCTGCCGCGCAGGCCAGCGGATTGCCGGTGTAGCTGTGCGAATGCAGGAAGGCGCGCTCGCGCGAGTCGTCGAGGAAGGCGTCGTACAGCGCCTGCGTGGACAGCACGGCGGCCAGCGGCAGGAAGCCGCCGGTCAGGCCCTTGGAAAGGCACATCAGGTCCGGCATCACCCCTGCCTGCTCGCAGGCGAACAGGGTGCCGGTGCGGCCGAATCCGGTGGCGATCTCGTCGGCGATCATGAACGCGCCATGGGCATCGCACAGTTCGCGCACGCGCTGCAGATAGACCGGGTCATGCATGCGCATGCCGCCGGCACACTGCAGGCGCGGTTCCAGGATCACCGCGCAGATCTCGCCCGGATGCTGGTCAAACAGGGTGGCCAGGCCATCAGCGGCCTGGCGTGCGCGATCAGCCGCACTCTGGCCCGGCTCGGCCAGGTAGGCATCGGGCGAGGGCGCGAACAGGCCTTCGGCCAGCAGCGGCGCGTAGACGCGGCGGTACAGCGGAATGTCCGCCATCGCCAGCGCTCCAAGGGTCTCGCCGTGGTAGCCGTTCTCCAGCGCGATGAAGCGCGTGCGCCGTGGCTCGCCGCGGTTCTGGAAATACTGGAAGGCCATCTTCAGCGCGACTTCAACGCCGGCCGAGCCGTTGTCGGCGTAGAACACCTTGGCCAGCGGCTCGCGGCCGGGCTGGCGTGGCGCCAGCGCCAGCAGGCGCTCGGCCAGGGTGATCGCCGGCTCATGGCCGAAGCCAGCCAGCATCACCTGTTCCAGCTGCCCGGCCTGCGCCGCGATGGCGCCGCCGATGCGCGGCTCGGCATGGCCGAACAGATTGGTCCACCAGCTGCTGACGGCGTCCAGGTAGCGGTTGCCGTCGTGGTCGATCAGCCATGCACCTTCACCACGGGCGATCGGCACCAGCGGCAGGGTGTGCGGGTGCTCACGCATCTGCGTGCACGGGTGCCACAGCACCTGCAGGTCGCGTTGCCGCCAGTGCTGGGCCAGCGGGGAGGGGGTTGGGTCTGCTAGCATTTCGGGCTCATGAACATGTTGCTGCCTGCACATTCTATCGGCCCCGGCGCTGGCGCCGGCCGCCGCGGAGATTCCGCATGAACGATGACCGTGCCGGCCGTCGCTTGCCGATCATCCATCGGATCACCGATGAGGAGAACGGCCCCTTCCAGCGCCAGCACCTGGACCTGGAGTTCTCCAACGGCGAACGCCGCCGCTTCGAGCGCCTGGTCAGCCGTGGCCACGGCGCGGTGGTGGTGGTGCCGATGCTCGACGACGAGACCGTGCTGCTGGTACGTGAATACGCCGCCGGCATGCACCGCTACGAACTGGGCCTGGTCAAGGGCCGGATCGACGCCGGTGAAACCCCCGGGGAGGCCGCCGACCGCGAGCTGAAGGAAGAAGCCGGTTACGGTGCGCGCCGGGTCGACGTGCTGCGCGCAATGACCCTTGCCCCGACCTATATGAGCCACCAGTCGTGGCTGGTGGTGGCACGTGACCTGTATCCGGAAAAGCTGGCCGGTGACGAGCCGGAAGAACTGGAAGTGGTGCCGTGGAAGCTGGCCGAACTGGACCAGCTGATGCTGCGCGAGGACTTCTCCGAGGGACGCTCGCTGGCGGCGCTGTTCATCGCGCGCCAGTGGCTGCAGGGAACGCGATGATCAAACTGACCACGGACCTGCGCGAGACCGCCATCGCCATCGCCCAGGAAGCCGGACAAGCCATCATGCAGGTGTATGCCGATGGCTTCGAGGTGCAGATCAAGGATGACAACAGCCCGGTTACCGCCGCCGACCTGGCTGCCAACCTCGTGATCGAGCAGGGCCTGCAGCAGCTGACTCCGGACCTGCCGATCCTGTCCGAGGAATCGGCGCAGGTGGGGTGGGAGCAGCGTCGTCACTGGGGCGCGTACTGGCTGGTCGATCCGCTCGACGGCACCCGCGAGTTCGTCAAGCGCAATGGCGAGTTCAGCGTCAACATTGCCCTGATCTACCAGGGCGCACCTGCCTTCGGCGTGGTGCTGGCCCCGGTCACCGGCATCGTCTGGCATGCCATGCGTGGCGAGCTGGCCTATCGCCGGCAGGGCCTGCACGACACTGTGCTGCGCACCCGCACGCCGGCCACCGCCCCGCTGCGCGTCGCCGCCAGCCGCTCGCACCGCTCGCCGGAAACCGAGGCGCTGCTGGCGCGCATGGGCCGCATCGAGACCATTGCGCAGGGCTCGTCGCTGAAATTCTGCCGGATCGCCGAAGGCGGCCTGGATGTCTACCCGCGGCTGGGCCCGACCTCCGAATGGGATACCGCTGCCGGCCAGTGCGTGCTGCATGCCGCCGGCGGCGCGGTGCTGTCGGCCGCGACCGGCAAGCCGTTCCGTTACAACCGCCGCGAAACCCTGTTGAACGGCGATTTCATTGCCCTTGGTGATACCAGCCTGCCGTGGCGCGACTGGTTGTCCGACTGATCCTGGAGGCCCCATGAGCGCGCACGACACCCCCACCACCGGCAGCGCCGCAAGCAGCGAACTGGAGCGCCTGCTGGCGATCATGGCGCGGCTGCGTGACCCGCAGGGCGGCTGCCCGTGGGATCTGGAGCAGAACTTCGCGACCATCGCCCCCTACACCATCGAGGAAGCCTACGAAGTCGCCGATGCGATCGACCGGGGTGACCTGGACGATCTCTGCGACGAGCTCGGCGACCTGCTGCTGCAGGTGGTGTTCCACGCACGCATGGCCGAGGAGCAGGGCGCGTTTGCCTTCGCCGAGGTCGCCCGTGCGATCAGCGACAAGATGCAGCGCCGCCACCCGCACGTGTTCGCCGATGTCAGCGTGGACGATGCCGACGGGGTGACGCGCAACTGGGAGGCGATCAAGCGCGCCGAGCGTGCCGCCAAGGGCGAGCAGGACACCTCCGCACTGGCCGGTGTCTCGCGCGGCCTGCCGGAATGGCAGCGGGCGGTGAAGCTGCAGTCGCGCGCGGCCAAGGTCGGTTTCGACTGGCCGGGTCCGCTGCCGGTGCTGGACAAGGCCGCCGAGGAGCTGCAGGAGCTGCGCGAGGAGTTCGAACGTGGCGATGTCGCGGGCAACAAGGCGCGCCTGCAGGAAGAACTGGGCGACCTGCTGTTCGTCTGCGCGAACCTGGCGCGTCATGCCGATATCGATCTGGGCGCTGCACTGCGTGGTGCCAACCACAAGTTCGAGCGTCGCTTCCGCGCGATGGAAGCGCAGGCCGACGCACAGGGTGACGCGTTGGCCGAACTGGACCTGGATGCGCAGGAAGCACTGTGGCAGCAGGCCAAGGCAGCAGAGAAGGCGTGAAAACGCTCGGCCTGTTCCTGCTGACCGCGCTGGCCGAGATCGTCGGCTGCTACCTGCCATGGTTGTGGCTGCGCAAGGGAGGCAGCGTCTGGCTGCTGCTGCCGGCGGCGGCCAGCCTGGCCGTGTTCGCCTGGCTGCTGACCCTGCACCCGACGGCCAGTGGACGGGTCTATGCCGCCTACGGTGGCGTCTACATCGGCACCGCGCTGTTCTGGCTGTGGCTGGTCGATGGCATTCGTCCCAGCCGCTGGGACCTGCTGGGCGCAGCGCTGTGCCTGGCCGGCATGGCGGTGATCATGTTCGGGCCGCGCACTTCATCAGTGTAGAGCCGAGCCATGCTCGGCTGCTCTTCCTTCCGGCCGCGCTGGCACGCGCAAGCCGAGTATGGCTCGGCTCTACAAGGGCAGCGCTGCCTTCCGGAAGGCGCATGATGTGGGCGACCCTGGTCCCCGGAGCCTGCTCATTTCCCGCTTCGCCAGCTTCCGCGAGTTCTATCCGTTCTATCTCAGCGAGCACCGCCACCCGGTATCGCGGCGGCTGCACTTCATCGGCAGTTGCGGGGTTCTGCTGCTGGTCGCCACTGCCTTGCTGCGCGGCCAGCCGCTGTTCCTGCTTGGCGCCCTGTTCTGCGGCTACGGGTTCGCCTGGGTCGGCCATTTTTTCTTCGAGAAGAACAGACCGGCGACGTTCCGCCATCCGCTGTACTCGTTCATGGGTGACTGGGTGATGTTCCTCGACATCCTGCGTGGGCGGGTGCGCCTGTAGCGGGCGGCTGCGGCGCCTTGCGGGCATTGCCTCGCCGGCAGAGGAAAGGGCGGGGCGGGTTGCACTTCCGCTTGCATGAACCGCTGCGCTGCGGCACGCCTGCGGGCGACCGATCTGGGATAATGGGGTTTCCTGTTTCCTCTGCTGCCGGACCCGGTCATGACCCAGAAGACGCTGCTCAACGATACCCACCGCGCCCTTGGCGCCAAGATGGTCGATTTCGGGGGTTGGGACATGCCCATCCACTACGGCTCGCAGCTGGACGAGCACCATCTGGTGCGCCGTGAGTCCGGCGTGTTCGACGTCAGCCACATGACGGTGGTCGACCTGCGCGGTGACCAGGTCAAGCCGTTCCTGCGCCGCCTGCTGGCCAACTCGGTCGACAAGCTGAAGGTGACCGGCAAGGCACTGTACTCGTGCATGCTGAATCCGCGCGGCGGCGTCATCGACGACCTGATCGTCTACTACCTGGGCGACGACTTCTTCCGCATGGTGGTCAATGCCTCTACCCGCGAGAAGGACCTGGCCTGGCTGCGCGAGCAGGCTGCGCCGTTCGGCGTCGCCGTCGAGCAGCGCCCGGACCTGGCCATCCTCGCCGTGCAGGGCCCGCAGGCGCGCGACATCGTGATCGGCCTGGCCCGCGAAGCCGACCGCGCAGCGTTGACCAAGCTGGGCCGCTTCGCCGCCCTGCAGGTGCAGTCCGATGACGGCGTCGAGCTGTTCGTCGCGCGCACCGGCTACACCGGTGAAGATGGTTTCGAGATCCTGCTTCCGCAGGACGCCGTGGTCGCCTTCTGGAACCGCCTGCTGGCGGCGGGCGTGAAGCCGGCCGGCCTTGGCGCGCGCGACACCCTGCGCCTGGAAGCGGGCATGAACCTGTACGGCCAGGACATGGACGAAGAGATCAGCCCGTACGAAGCGGCGCTGGCCTGGACCGTGTCGCTGGACGAAGGCCGCGACTTCATCGGCCGCGACGTGCTGGAGGCGCAGAAGAGCGCCGGCACCGCGCGCCAGATGATCGGTCTGGTGATGGACGAGAAGGGCGTGCTGCGCCACGGCCAGACGGTCACCACGGCCAGCGGCCAGGGCGAGATCCTGTCCGGCACTTTCTCGCCGACGCTGGCCAAGGGCATCGCCTTCGCCCGCGTGCCGGCCGGTGAACTCGGCGAGGTCACCGTCGACATCCGCGGCCGTCAGGTGCCGGTGCGGGTGGTCAAGTTCCCGTTCGTTCGGGAAGGCCAGGCGCAGCCCGGCGTGCTCACCGACGCCTGAACCGTACGTGCCGGTCGTCACTGACAGCAGTGGCGGCCGGTTGGTTACACTAGCCCCGTTTTTTCCACCCCTGCATATCTCTGGAGCAGTCCCATGAGCGAGATCCCCGGCGACCTCAAGTTCCTCAAGTCCCATGAGTGGGCCCGTGTCGAAGGCAATGGCCGCGTCACCGTCGGTATTTCCGACCACGCCCAGGGCCTGCTGGGTGACCTGGTCTACGTCGAACTGCCGGAAGTCGGCGCCGACGCCAAGGCTGGCGAGCAGATCGCCGTCGTCGAGTCGGTGAAGGCCGCCTCGGACGTCTACAGCCCGATCAGCGGCAAGGTCGTCGAGGTCAACTCGGCCCTGTCCGACAAGCCGGAAACCATCAACGAAGATGCCTACGGCGAAGGCTGGATGTTCGTGGTCGAACTGACCAACGCCGATGAGGTCAACGAGCTGCTGGACCCGGACGCGTACGCCGAAGCCCTGGAGAACGAAGACCACTGAGTCGTCGTTTCCGGATTCTGGAACGGCCACCTTCGGGTGGCCGTTTTTGTTTTGGCGACTGCACCGGACTCATGACGCGGGGTTCGCTGCGCACCCTCGGCGTGGCATCAGCCGACAGGCGAACGGTGCCGATGGGCGTGCGCAGTTTTGCGCAAATCCGCGTTTCAGCCCCGCGCCGACGCACTCGGATGTGAAAACTTTTCGCCCCCTGTTGCGGCGCTGTTGTGCTGGCGTTGGTGGCGGCGCCGGTGACCATCGACGTCGCACGCGCGATGCCGTTGCGAGTCTGTGTCTAGATGCGCGGAGTGCTTATTTCAAGTGCTTTTTGTTCAACGTATGCATCGATGCCGGTGCATGCAGCACGCTTGCGCGACGCTTCAACCGCCATGGCGGGCCGCGTAGAGCAGTGGCGCCGACGGCACTCGGAAAGGCGCGGATGTGAAAATTTTTCGCGGGGGTTGTTGACAGTAAAAAAAACCGTGATTAGGTTTCGCCTCAGCAGACCTTGCCTGCCCAACCGAGTGCGCAGAATCAATCGTCCGATGCGAAGCAGCCCCTTCAAGACCACCGCGACCCTGATGACGGTGGACACGGCCCCGCTTCCCCCGGAGAAATGCAAGGCACCTTCCGTTCCGATGTCCGCTCCGCCGATCGAGGCGGGCATCGCCGCATCCGTAACGGCGCGCTTGACGCGCCGGCGGTCCCCGCACGCAGCATCCGCGGGTTTGATCCAACTGGGCGTTTCAACTCCCTATCACTGACGAGGAGCCATCCCATGGCAACCAAGAAAGCTGCGAAGAAGAAGCCCGCCGCCAAGAAAGCGGTGAAGAAGGTCGCGAAGAAGGCCGCTGCCAAGAAGGCAGTGAAGAAGGTCGCGAAGAAGGCGACTGCCAAGAAGGCAGTGAAGAAGGCGGCGAAGAAGGTCGCCAAGAAGACCACTGCGAAGAAGGCAGTGAAGAAGGCGGCGAAGAAGGTCGCCAAGAAGTCCACTGCCAAGAAGGCCGTCAAGAAGACCGCGAAGAAGGCGGCCAAGAAGGCCACCAAGAAGACTGCCAAGAAGGCTACGGCCCGCAAGCCGGCCAAGAAGGTCGCAAAGAAGGCGACTGCCAAGAAGGCCGTCAAGAAGACCGCCAAGAAGGCAGTAAAGAAGACCGCGAAGAAGGCCACCAAGAAGGCTGCCCCGAAGAAGGCAGCGAAGAAGGTTGCCAAGCGCAAGCCGGCCGCCCGCAAGAAGAAGGCCGCTCCGGTCGCTCTGCCGGCAACCCCGGCGCCGCTGATCTAAGTACTTCCCGATAGCCGCATCCTGAAACCCCCTTCCCTGGCTGCCCAGCGGGGAGGGGGTTTTTTTATGGGCGGCTTCGGTCGCCTGGTTGGGCGATTGCCGGCGGGAATCGTTCCACCAGGAAGTCGAGGAAGCTGCGCAGGCGGGTGGAATGGTAACGATCGTGCGCATAGACCACATGCATCGGCCGACCGGCCTGGCCGTGCCCTGGGAGCAGCTGCACCAGTCGCCCAGCCTCGACATCGGCTGCCAGCAGCAGCGTCGACTGCAGGATGATGCCCAGGCCATGCAGCGCCGCCGAACGCAGCGCTTCGCCATTGTTGATCTGCAGCCGGCCGTCGGGCACGTGGTCGAGCTCGCCAGCGTCGTCCTGCAGCCACTGTGCAAGTGCACTCGGTTCGAACGACAGGCATTGATGGCCGGCAAGTGCATGCACGCTGTCTGGCGTGCCATGCCTGGCCAGATACGCCGGCGAGGCGCACATCATCAGGCGATAAGGGGCCAGGGCTCGCGCCACCAGCACGCTGCTGTCGGCCAGCGTGCCGATCCGCAGCGCCGCTTCGAAGCCCTCTTCGGCGAGGTCGACTACGCGATCGGTCAGCGTCGCTTCGACCCGGACATCCGGATGGCGCGCCATGTACTCGGCCAGTGCCGGTACCAGTGCATGCGTACCGAAGATCACCGGTGCACTGATGCGCAGCGTGCCCGCCGGTGCCAGGTGCTGGTGCTGCGCCTGCGCATCGGTTTCGTCCACCAGGCGCAGGATCTCCCGGCAGCGCGTGTAGTAGTCCTGGCCGAACGGCGTCGTGTGCTGGCGCCGGGTGGTTCGGCTCAACAGCTGCATGCCCAGCCGTGATTCCAATGCACGCAGATGCTTGCCGGCCATCGTCGCGGAGATGTCCATCGCCGCAGCTGCAGCACTGAGGCTGCCCTTGTCCACGATCAGCACGTAGACCTGCATGCTTTCCAGCAGGTTCATCTGACACCCCGGGTGTTGAATGCTGAAACCTGCGCGGAGTTTATCAATCAGGGGTGATCAAACAGCATGTCGTGCAAGGGCTGGATTGGCCGGCCATGCGGACAGGAGAACACCATGGACTTGAATCTTGCAGGCCGCACCGCTTTGGTGACGGGCGCGGCCAGCGGCATCGGTGCCGCCGTCGCCAGGCAGCTGGCGGCCCAGGGCGTGCGCATTGCCATCACGTCACGGCAGCGGGCACCGCTGCAGGCGCTTGCGGCGCGGATCGAAGCCGAAGGCGGCGCGGCACCGGTCATCGTGGCCGGCGATGTCACCGTGGCCGGTGACGTCCGGTACATCGCGCAGGCATCCCGGGAGGCATTGCAACGCGTCGACATCCTGGTCAACGCCGCAGGTGGCTCCCGGCCGACCACCGTCGATGCCGATGATGATGTCTGGGAGGAAGCGATCGCCCTGAACTTTTCCGCCGCGCGGCGGATGACCCAGGCGCTGTTGCCTGGCATGCAGGCGCAGGCATGGGGACGGGTGATCAATTTCAGTGGTTCGATGGAACCGCGTGCGGTGAACGCGGCCACTGCGGCGAAGGCGGCGCTGCATCTGTGGAGCAAGGGGCTGTCGTCGGAGGTGGCCGGGCAGGGCATTACGGTGAATGCGATTGCACCGGGGCGCATCAACAGCGCGCAGATCCTGGAACGCCTGCATCCCACCGAGGAATGCCGACGTGCGTTCATCGCCAGCAACATCCCGATCGGACGCTTCGGTAAACCCGAGGAAGTGGCGCCACTGGTGGCGTTCCTGTCCTCGCCGCTGGCCGGCTACATCACAGGCGCGGTGATTCCGGTGGACGGCGGCATGCACTACTTCGCGCACTAATGCTGCGGAGCTGTAGAGCCGAGCCCATGCTCGGCCACCTTGCGCCAGGATTCCGCTCAGCCGAGCACGGCTCGGCTCGGCCCTACACAACAACAAAAAGGGCGGCCCGCAGGCCGCCCTTCGCACACCCGATCGAGCCCGCCTTATCAGCGCGGCGACGCCACCGCACGATTGCCCGAGGCGCCCTTGCCCTTGCGCTTGTCCTGCTGGGCCGGGCTGGCGCCCTCGGCCATCAGGTTGTCGCTGCCGAAGTCGGTGTCCACGTCCAGCCAGCGCTGCGCCGGCAGGCCGAGCGCGGAGTCGAGCACGGTCGGCAGCAGGCCGCTGGGCAGGCTGCTTTCGCCATTCCACATGATGGCGATGCCCAGATCGCGTTCCGGCACCAGCGCGACCAGGCCGCGATAGCCCTGCACGGCACCGGCATGGAACACCACGTCGTGGCCGGCGTAGTCGAAGGTGCGCCAGCCCAGGGCGTAGCCGGCCGAGTGCAGGCGCTCGCGGCGCCAGCCAGAACGCATCTCGCCGGGGGTGCTGATCAGGCTCGAATGCAGGGTGGCCAGCAGCGGTGCCGGCAGCACGTCGGGGCGGTGGCCGGTGTGGGCGAGCAGCCACTGCGCCATGTCGCTGGCGCTGGCATTGACGCCGGCCGCCGGGGCGACCCGGTAGTAGGTCGGCTTCGGCGTCAGCGAGACCCAGCCGTTGCGGCTGCGCACATGCGGACGCGCCCAGCGCGAGCTGGCCTGGATGCCGGCCAGGCCGAGGCTGGCATCGTTCATGCCCAGCGGCTTGAAGATGCGGCGCTCGACCGACTGCTCGTAGAAGCTGCCGGAGGCCGCGTAGACGACATCGCCGATCAGGCTGAAGGCTACGTTCTGGTAGGCATAGCAGTCGCCCGGCAGGCACTTCAGGCTGGTGTTGGCCAGTTTCTGGGTCAGCGCGTAGTACTCGGCGTTGCCTTCGATGTCGCGGTCGTAGGCGTTGTAGGGCAGGCCGACGCGATGGCTGAGCACGTCGGCCACGGTCAGGCGATCAGTGGCTTCCGGCGAGTTCAGGCGGAAGCCCGGCACATAGTCGGTGACCTTGCTGTCCCAGCGCAGCGTGCCGTCGTTGACCAGCAGGCCGGCCATGGTGCCGGCGAAGGCCTTGGACAGCGAGGCCAGGCGGAACACGGTGTGCGCATCGACCGGCAGCGGATTGTTGACGTCGGTGACGCCATAGCCGCGCGCGCTGAGGATGCGGCCGCCCTGCACGATCGCCACGGCCATGCCCGGCACGCGTTCGCCATAGGTGAGCTGCTGCGCCATCGATTCGATGTTGGCGACGTTGAAGCCGGGCGCCGGGGCCTGCACGCGCGGCACCAGGCCGGTGCGGTAGGCCGCCGGCTGGGTGTGGGCGACAGTGGGACCCGCAGCGGATTCGATGTTGGTCGGCATCGGCGGCAATGCCGGCGGTGTCTGCGCGGTGGTGGACAAGGCAACGGGCATCAGCATGCCCAGCAAACCGGTGGCCGCCGAACGGATCGGGCGACGCAGGCTGTTCTTTTTCATCGGTTGGACCCGTGCGCGACTGCTGATGGCGATTCTAGCGCCGCTTTTCCCTTGTGCACAAACAAAGCGAAGATGAATGCGCATCTCGTTGAAAAATTTGGAATTTGAGGCGCTGGAAGCATGTATCGGAACGTGTCATCCCGGGCTGATCAGCGGAGCTGATCCGCCCGCAGGAAGGCGCGTCGCGCTGGCGATGTTGCGGTGCATTGGCTAACGTACGCGTTTCATCGCCCCGGAGCCTGCCATGCCGCTGTCCAACCGCCGTCTTCAGGCGAGGGACACCGCGTGAGTGCGGTACGGGGGAAGGGGCCGCTGCAGGGCCTGACGGCGGCACTGCGCGAGTCGCCGGCGCTGTGGTGGTCGTTCCTGTACTTCTTCTGCCTGCTCAGCGGCTACTACGTGCTGCGCCCGGTGCGTGAGGCCATGGCCGCCTCGGCAGACCTGGAAACGGTGTTCCCGCCCGTGCTGATCGCCTGGTTCGCCAACCACGGCGTCGCGTTGAAGGACTTCGTGCTGCAGTTCCTGTTCTCCTGCGTGTTCGTGATCATGCTGGTGCTGCAGCCGGTGTACGGCTGGCTGGTCAGCCGCTTCCCACGACGGGTGTTCCTGCCGGCGGTGTATGGCTTCTTCATCGTGACCCTGCTGGGCTTCTACATGATGTTCGACAGCGGCGTGCCGGGCCGCGGCATGGCCTTCTTCTTCTGGATCACCGTCTTCAACCTGTTCGCGGTGGCGGTGTTCTGGAGCTTCATGGCCGATGTGTTCTCCAATGTGCAGGCCCGGGCCTTCTATGGATACATTGGCGCGGCGGGCACCGTCGGTGCCTTCCTCGGCCCGTTGATCACCAGTGCGCTGGTGCAGCGCGTGGGCATCGCCAACCTCATGCTGGTCTCGGCGGGATTCCTGGTCGTGTGCCTGTTGTGCATCTGGCGGCTGCGGCACTGGGCGGTGCTGCGCGAACGCGAGCAGCAGCTGGTGTCCGGCGAGCAGCCGATGGGCGGCAGCGTGCTGGACGGCCTGAAATTGATCGTGCGCGAGCCGCTGCTGCGCTGGCTGGCGGTGATGGTGGTGTTCGGGGTGGGCGTCGGCACGCTGCTGTACAACCAGCAGGCCAGCATCGTGCGCGCGGCCTTCACCGACCCGGCGGCCAGTACCGCGTTCTTCTCGCGCATCGACCTGGCGGTGAATGCGCTGGCGCTGTTGATGCAGCTGGGCCTGACCCGTTGGTTGCTGTCGCGCCACGGCATCGCGCCGGCACTGCTGATTCCCGGTTTCGCGATCCTGATCGGCTTTTCGGTGCTGGCGGCCTCGCCGATGCCGCTGATGGTCGCGGTAGTGCAGGTGATGACCCGGGCCAGCGAATTCGCACTGGCCAAGCCGGCGCGCGAGACAATCTACACGCGCGTGGACCGGCAGTGGCGCTACAAGGCCGGCGCAGCGATCGACACCGTGGTCTACCGCGGTGCGGACCTGAGCTTTGCCTGGGTGCACAAGGGCCTGTCATTGTTCGGCTCGCATGTAGTGTTCATCGGCGGCATGCTGGTGGCCGCGTGCATGACCGCAGCCGCGTTCGGTGTACTGCGCGAAGAAAAGAAACTGCCGCGCGACCGATGATTTCCCGGGCTCCGAGCCCCATCCCTGTCCAAGGAACCGCCCATGTACTGGATCGCACTCGCCCTGACCTTGCTGGTCGCACTGCTGCACGTCTATTTCCTGGCGCTGGAGATGTTCCTGTGGACCCGCCCGCTGGGTCTGAAGACGTTCCGCAACACGCCGGAGAAGGCGGCGACCACGCGCGTGCTGGCGGCCAACCAGGGCTTGTACAACGGCTTCCTGGCAGCAGGCATCGTGGTGGGGCTGGTGATCGGGCAGCCGGTGCTGGTGACGTTCTCGCTGGCCTGCGTGGTGGTGGCGGGGTGCTATGGGGCGTACAGCGTGAGCCGCCGGATCTTCATGATCCAGGCGGTGCCTGCGATCCTGGCGTTGGTGTTTCGCGCGGTAGCGTAGTTTCCAGCCAACGGCGCAGCCCCTCGTGGGTTGGTCGCGTAGAGCGGGTCATGTGTTGGGTGTGGCGGATGGGCCGTGCAGGGGACGCTGCAAGTACGTCCATGTAAGCTCGATGGCGCCATCCATGGCGCCAACGCCCCTGCACGGCCCACCCGCCACACCCCTGACAGGTTCCGTGTGCGGCCAGCCCACGGAGAAGAAAGAGAAGATCAAGAGCAACAGCAACAGCAAAAAGCGGCCGGTGGGCCGCTCTTGCTTCTGCTTCTGCTCTTCTTTTTTCT
>NZ_JAOCGL010000041.1:0-32215 GCF_029842485.1 Stenotrophomonas sp. GD03777 | reverse complement strand
ACTGCATGAAAGCGATTACACCCCTGCAGACGCCATTGAATACGTATGCAGGGTGATTCCCGCGAAGAACGCGCTGCCTACCATAGCGGCGACGACAGCGGCCACCGCGTCGCACGTTCACGGCGCCGCCGGAACGCTCACAAATCGATCTGCAACATTGCCTGGGAGGGGAAAATGTTGAACCACAAGCGCAGCGCGCTCAGCATCGCGCTGGCCGTTGTCCTGGCGCCGACGCTGGCGTCGGCACAGTCCACGCAGAGCACCACCACGCCGGCCGGCACCGCCGCCACCAACCTCGATACGGTGCAGGTCACCGGCATCCGCCGCGGCATCGAGAGCGCGATCGCGGTCAAGCAGGACGCCACCTCGGTGGTCGAAGCGATCTCCGCCGAAGACATCGGCAAGCTGCCCGACGTCAGCATCGCCGAGTCCATTTCGCGCTTGCCCGGCCTGGCCGCCCAGCGCGTTGCCGGCCGTGCGCAGGTGATCAGCGTGCGCGGCCTGTCGCCGGACTTCGCCACCACCCTGCTCAATGGCCGCGAAGTGGTCAGCACCGGCGACAACCGTGGCGTCGAGTTCGACCAGTATCCGTCCGAACTGGTCAACGGCGTGACCGTGTACAAGACCCCGGACGCGGCGCTGGTCGGCCAGGGCCTGTCGGGCACCATCGACATGCAGACCGCTCGCCCGCTCAGCTTCGGCGAGCGCGTGATCGCGGTCAGTGGCCGCTACCAGAAGAGCTCGCTGGGCCGCGCCGCCAACACCGATCCGTACGGCAACCGCTTCAGCGCCAGCTACATCGACCAGTTCCTGGACAAGACCCTGGGCATCGCCATCGGCTATGCGCACAGCGACATGCCGATCCAGGAGAACCAGGTCGGCCTGTACGAACCGTGGACCACCGAGCACACCGACAAGGGCGACCGTCCGGGCGTGGGTGCCGGCACCTACTTCTCCGATGGCATCAAGGCGCTGCGCCGCACCGGCAACAACAAGCGCGACGGCGTGATGGCCACGATCCAGTTCCGGCCGAACAACAGCTGGACCAGCACCTTCGATGCATTCCACACCGAAGCCGAGCAGATCGACACCGCCAACCAGTTCGAGCTGAACCTCAGCAACTACAACGGCAACTACACCCCGGGCCTGCTGGTCAGCAACCCGCAGGTCAACGCCAATGGCTCGTTCACCGGTGGCACTGCCAGTGGCGTGTATCCGCTGGTTCGCGGCATGTACAACAAGCGCAAGGACAAGATCGATGCGTTCGGCTGGAACAACGAGTTCAACTTCAGTGGCGTCAAGCTGGTCGCCGACCTGAACTACTCCAAGGCCACGCGCGACGAGCTGAATCTGGAAAACAACCTGCAGCTGACCCCGATGCCGCAACTGGATACGGTCGGCGTGACGATCCGCCAGGACGGGTTCTCGCAGATCAGCCCAGGGCTGAACTATTCCAACCCCGACGCCCTGTTCCTGACCAACACCATCTACGGTTCCGGCTACGGCAAGGTGCCGAAGGTGGAAGACCGCGTGAAGGGTGGCAAGCTGGCCGCCACCATCGCCCTGCCCGATGCCCTCGCGTCGTGGGCGCCGGACATCGACATCGGCGTGAACTACGCCGACCGCCGCAAGGTGAAGACCCAGTCCGAAGGCAACATCCTGCTGGGTGCGCAGGGCGACGCCAACATCGCCTCGGACCTGCAGTACCGCCCGGTCAACCTGGGCTTCGCCGGCCTCGGCACCATCCCGGCCTGGAACGTGCCCGCTGCGGTGGGCCGCTACATGACCTTCAACCCGGTCGACAACCTGGACTACCTGATTCCCAAGTCGTGGACGGTACAGGAGAAGATCACCACCGCCTGGGCGCGCCTGAACATCAACGCCGACATCGGTGAAGTCGGCGTACGCGGCAACATCGGCGTGCAGATGCAGCACACCGACCAGAGTTCGGATTCGCGCTACTGGGACAGCTCGCAGTCGGCCGGCAACAACGTGCAGCCGTACTCGAACGGCCGCACCTACAACGATTGGCTGCCGAGCCTGAACCTGGCCTTCCTGTTCCCTCACCAGCAGACGCTGCGCTTCGCCGCTGCAAAGCAGGTCGCACGCCCGCGCGTGGACCAGATGCGCGCCGGCCTGGAGTTCGGCGTGGACACCGGCACCGGCCGCCCCGGCGGCAGCGGCGGCAATCCGCTGCTGGACCCGTGGCGTGCCACCGCGCTGGACCTGTCCTACGAGAAGTACTTCGGCGAGAAGGCCTACGTGGCCGCCGCGATCTTCTACAAGGACCTGAAGAGCTACGTCTACACCCAGTCGGTCGACAACTACGACTTCACCGCGCTGCTGGGCAGCTACGTGCCGCCGCCGGGCATGACGGCACCGGTGCTGACCACCGGCACCTTCTCCGCCCCGCAGAACGGCAAGGGCGGCACGCTGAAGGGCCTGGAACTGACCGCATCGTTCCCGCTGGAGATGCTGACCGACAGCCTGCGTGGCTTCGGTGTGCAGGCCAGCGCGACCTTCAACAAGAGCGACATCACCATCCTGGACCCGGAGAGCGCCTCCAGCGTGGGCAGTGATCCGATCAGCCTGCCGGGCCTGTCCAAGCGCGTGTACAACTTCACCGCCTACTACGAGCGCAGCGGCTTCGAAGCACGCGTCAGCCAGCGCCGCCGTTCGGACTTCATCGGTGAGATCGGCAACTTCAACGGCAACCGCAGCCTGCGCTACGTGGTCGGCGAGAACGTGACCGATGCGCAGATCAGCTATACCTTCAGCGACAGCAGTGCCCTGCGTGGCCTGACCCTGCTTCTGCAGGGCAGCAACCTGACCAACGAGCCGTACCGCACCTACGCCGGCAGCAAGGACCGCCCGCTGGAGTACATCGAGTGGGGCCGCACCTACATGCTGGGCGTGAACTACAAGTTCTGATCACGGCCGGGTCGTGCCGGCCGCTGGCTGGCACCCCGAACCCGGTAGCGCCGGCCGCTGGCCGGCAACACAAAGGGAGCAGGACCGGAAACCCGCTGCGCAGGCAGCGGGTTTTCTTTTGCGCGGATGCCGGCACGTGATCAGCAAGGCCCATGCAGCGACATTCCAAGCCGTAGATCCATGCCATGCGTGGATGCCGTTCACCGGAATTCCACCCACAAAAAAGGGACGGGGCGCTTCGGCCCCGTCCCCGCAAGTACCGCCACCGGAGAAAACGGTCAGCTGCGTCGGGCGCAATACACCGCGCACGGCGGCAGCTGGAGTTCGTTGCCCTGCACCGTGCCCGCATCCGGGCCCGGTACCGCCACCTGCTGCCAGTTGCCCGGCGGCAGCGGATGGGTCACTGCCTCGGCCGACAGGTTGAAGGCCAGCAGGAGGGTTTCATCTGCAAGCATACGCTCGAACAGCAGCACTGGCTCGGCGCTTTCAAGGAATCTGATGCTGCCATGCAGAAGCGCCGGCTGGGTATGCCGCCAGGCCAGGAACGCCCGGAACGCCGCCAGCACCGAGTGCGGGTCGCGTTCCTGCACAGCCACCGCCGCCGCCCGGTGCTCGGCCGGAATCGGCAGCCAGGGCTGGCCGCTGGTGAAGCCGGCCAGCGGTGCATCGGTCCACGGCAGCGGGGTGCGGCAGCCATCACGGCCCTTGAAGTTCGGCCAGAAGGTGATGCCGTAGGGGTCCTGCAGGGCCTCGAATGGCACCTCGGCCTCGGCCAGGCCGAGCTCCTCGCCCTGGTACAGGCAGACCGAACCGCGCAGCGAGCACAGCATCGCCACCAGCATCCGCGCCAGGCGCGGGTCAGCCGGGTGACCGCCCCAGCGGCTGACCGCACGCTCCACGTCGTGATTGGACACCGCCCAGCACGGCCAGCCTTCGGTCATCGCCGCTTCCAGCCGCGAGACCGTGTCGCGGATGTAGGCCGCGCTGTAGTCATCCACCAGCAGCTCGAAGCTGTAGCCCATGTGCAGGCGGCCTTCGCGGGTGTACTCGGCGGTGGTCGCCAGCGAGTCCTCCGAGGAGATCTCGCCCAGGCTGACCGCGCCCGGGTACTGATCCAGCAGCGCGCGCAGGCGCTCCAGGAACGGCAGGTTCTCCGGCTGGGTGTTGTTGTAGTAGTGGTACTGGTAAGCGTACGGGTTGTCCGGGCTGAAGCCGCGCCCCACCCGCTTCTCCGCCGGCTTGGGCGGGTTGTCACGCAGCTGCGCATCGTGGAAGCAGAAGTTGATCGCATCCAGGCGGAAGCCATCCACGCCGCGATCGAGCCAGAAGCGCACATTGTCCAGGGTGGCCTGCTGCACGTCCGGGTGATGGAAGTTCAGGTCCGGCTGGTCGACCAGGAAGTTGTGCAGGTAGTACTGCTCGCGGCGCGGCTCCCATTGCCAGGCGCAGCCGCCGAACAGTGACAGCCAGTTGTTGGGCGGGGTGCCGTCCTCGCGCGGGTCGGCCCAGACGTACCAGTCCGCCTTCGGATTGCTGCGGTCCTGGCGGCTCTCGCGGAACCAGGCATGCTCGATCGAGGTATGGCTCAGCACCTGGTCGATCATCACCTTCAGGCCCAGGCCGTGGGCCTTGGCCAGCAGGCGGTCGAAGTCGTCCAGGCTGCCGAACAGCGGGTCGACGTCGCGGTAGTCGGCGATGTCGTAGCCGAAGTCGGCCATGGGGGACTTGAAGAACGGCGAGATCCAGATCGCATCCACGCCCAGCGCGGCAATGTGGTCCAGGCGCTCGATGATGCCCGGCAGGTCGCCCACCCCATCGCCGTTGGCATCGAGGAAACTGCGCGGGTAGATCTGGTAGATGACGGCTCCGCGCCACCATGGATAGTGCGACATCGACAGCCCCCCTCCGGGCATGCGGGACCCGCCGGCAGCGGGCCGAAATCCTGATCCGGCAAGCTTAGCGGTGGCCTCGCGGGCATGGCGCAACCTGCATACGTATTCACGCGAAGGGCCGCGCAGGCCGGGCTGGAATTGCCGCTCGGGCCAGTTTGCGCCCGAATTCACGGCCAGCGCCTATAATCGATGGTGAGCCTGAAAGCCTGATCGCATGACCATCACCGAAGACACCCGTCCCGCCCTGGGCCTGCCCCAGATCCAGTCGCTTGCCGCGGCCGACATGGCCGCCGTCGACGCCCTGATCCGGCGCCGGCTGTCCTCGGACGTCGTGCTGATCAACCAGATCGCCGACCACATCATTTCCGCCGGCGGCAAGCGCCTGCGCCCGATGCTGGTGATGCTGGCCGGCCACGCGGTCGGCCAGGCCGGCCCGGAGCACCACCAGCTGGCGGCGATCATCGAGTTCATCCACACCTCTACCCTGCTGCACGACGACGTGGTGGACGAGTCCAGCCTGCGGCGTGGCCGCGGCACCGCCAACGCGCTGTGGGGCAACGCGCCCAGCGTGCTGGTGGGCGACTTCCTGTACTCGCGCAGCTTCCAGCTGATGGTCGAGCTGGAGCGCATGCCGGTGATGCAGATCCTGGCCGATGCCACCAACCGCATCGCCGAGGGTGAAGTGCTGCAGCTGCTGCACGTGCACAACCCGGATACCGACGAAGCCGCCTACCTGCGCGTGATCGAGCGCAAGACCGCAGTGCTGTTCGCCGCCGGCACCCGCCTGGGCGCGCTGGCCAGCGGCGTGGATGAAGCCACCCAGCAGGCCCTGTTCGACTACGGCATGCACCTGGGCTACGCATTCCAGATCGCCGACGACGTGCTGGACTACTCGGCCAACGCCGAGGAGCTGGGCAAGAACCTGGGCGACGACCTCGCCGAGGGCAAGGCCACGCTGCCGCTGATCCACGCGATGGCCCACTCCGATGACGCCACCCGCGAGCGCCTGCGCACCATCGTGCAGGACGGCGACGCCTCGGCAATGCCGGAAGTGCTGGCCGCGATCCGCGCCACCGGCGGCCTGGAGTACAGCCGCCGCCGTGCCGAGGAATATGCCGAAGCCGCCGAGCGTGCGCTCGATGGCCTGGGCGACAATGATGCCGTGGCGGCCCTGCGCGGCCTGGCCCGCTACGCGGTGCAGCGCTCGCATTGATGGAGGCGTGCCGACCAACGGTCGGCACCCACCAAACCGGCATTCCGGTGGGTGCCGACCGTTGGTCGGCACGCCGTTTATTACCGGAAGCGTTCCTCGAAGAACTCATCCAGCGCCTTCCACGCGCGCTTGGCCGCCCGTTCGTTGTACTGGCAGCCCGGCGGGCTGTTGGCATCGCGCTCGGCGAAACAGTGCACCGCGCCGCTGTAGTTGGTGAACTCCCAGTCGACCTTGGCCGCGTCCATTTCCTTCTGGAAACCGGCGATGTCCTCGGCGGTCACGCTCTTGTCGTCGGCGCCATTGAGCACCAGCACGGACGGATGGGTGCCACCGGCCTGCGCCGGCAAGGGCGAACCCAACCCACCGTGCAGGCTGACCACAGCGGCCAGCGGCGCACCGGCGCGGGCCAGCTCCAGCACCGTGGTGCCACCGAAACAGAAACCGACCGCACCGATCCGGCTGGCATCCAGCGGCACCTTGCCGGCCTGCGCCTTGAGCACGTTCACCGCTTCCAGTGCACGCGCACGAAGCAGCGGCCGGTCATTGCGCAGCTTGCTGGCCACCGGCCCCGCCTCCGCATCACTCTTCGGCCGCACGTCCTTGCCATAGACATCGGCCACCAGCACCACGTAGTCATCACCGGCCAGCTGCTTGGCCTTCTCGATGGCCGACTCGTTCACACCCTTCCAGTTCGGCACCATCAGCAGGCCGGGGCTCTTGTCGTGCCCACCATCGTCATAGACCAGCACGCCACTGAAGGTCGTGCCCTGGTGCTTCCACTCCACCGGCTGCGTCTTCATCGCCGCCCAGGCCGGCATCGCCGCCAGCCCCAGCATCATCGCCACACCGCATCGCCAACGATTCATGCGCCTGCTCCGCAAGAAAAAGGGGACGGAGGGGATTAACCCGTATTCGCCCCTCCCGCGTCGCATTCTGCATTGGCGGCGTGACGCAGGTGTGGTTGGATACGACTTAATCCCCTCCGTCCCCTTTTTTCGCATGAATCTTGTTGATCGCTTTCTGTCTGGCCTGATCCCGCGTTTGCCTGCCGAGGATGCCCCGCAGTGGGCACATGTCCAGGGCGCCAGCGCCGAGGACCTGCAGCGCCTGCGAGCGCAGTGGCCGCAGGTGCCGGACAGCCTGGTGGAACTCCTATCGCGCGTGGATGGCACCCACTACCGGGAGTACCCCGGCGGCAAGGTCTGCGTACTGATGCTGGGCTCGGACGTGGAGGACGGTGGCTACCCGTACTACCTGCGCTCGGTCGCGCAGATCTTCGAGGACCAGCAGCAGTGGGACGACAGCATCCGTTCCATCTACGAAGAGTGGCTGGATGAGGAGCCGGAGATCCTGGGTGAAGGCATCGACGGTGATCTGCCGATGAGCAGGCGCCTGTGCTTCTCGCACTGCATGAACAACGGCGGCACCTCGATGCTGTACCTGGATTTCGATCCGGCACCGGGTGGTACGGTCGGCCAGGTGGTGCGCTACCTGCACGATCCGGACAGCTACGCAGTCATTGCGCCGAGCTTCGATGCGTACCTGCAGCAGCTCATTGACGGCGGTTACGCGTTCATCGACGAAGACGAATGAAGGCCGCCGAGCGTGGGCTCGGCGCTACAGTAGAGCCACGCCATGCGTGGATGAATTTCCCCGCAGGTTGCCGGCCAGCGGCCGGCACTACCCACGCTCGATCCAGTGCAACGTGCCCGGCTCGAATGCCAGCAGATCCGACGCCGCCAGATGCGCGCGCGACCAGCGCCGTTCCGGCGGCTTCGGCTGCCGGGCACCCACCGAACCGTAATAGTCGCGCACCAGCAGGCCGATGCGCGCGGCCCCAGCCTGCAACAGCGCGTCGATACGCTGCAACCACTGGCCGGCATCGTCCAGGGCTTCATCGCGGCGTGCCTGCTGATCCTGTTCATGCCGCGCCAACTGCGCCGCCAACGCGCGCGCGATCTTCGCTTCGCTCCAGCCCTTCCTGCGCCAGCGTTCGGCATCATCGCCGTTCCACTCACGAACCGCCTGCGCCGAGGCCAGCGACGTGCCGCAATCGCAGTGCGCGGCACTCAGCCACGGCTGCCAATCCGGGCCCACCGCTGACTGCAGGCTGGGCGAATCCTGCGCAAACAGGCGCCGGCCACTGCGCTGCATGATCGCGGCGGCTTCAACGTGCGATAAGGATGCGGGCAGGAACAGGGTAATGAAGGTGCACATGCGGGCATCCGGGTCCGTCCGGGGATGCCTGCATGATAAACGCACGATGGGGTCAGAACCCTTTCCTGCGGAAAGGGATCCGACCCCGATCCCGCCGGTCAGGCGATGCCCAACCCCGGAATCGCGCTGATGCTGTCCGGATCGAACCCAGCCAGTTCGGCGAAATGGCGTCCGCGCGCCACGTAATCGCGGTAGGCCCCGAAGCTCGGCGCACCCGGCGACAGCAGCACCACCCCGCCCTGTGCGCCCAGCGCCGTGCGCGCCAACGCCATCGCCTCGGCGAGATCGCCCGCAGCGTGCAGGCCAAAGCGGCCGGCATCGGCCAGCGGCTGCAGCATCGCGTGGATGCGCGGGCCGTTGCTGCCCATGGTCACGATCTCCACCGGCGGCACATCGTGCGCCATGTGCTGCATGAAGTCGGTCCAATCCAGGCCACGGTCGTGCCCGCCCACCAGCAGCGCGATGCGCTGCCCAGCAAAGCACTCCAGCGCGGCCAGGCTGGCATGCGGCGTGGTGCTGATCGAATCATTGACGTAGGTCAGGCCATCGGCCACGCCGATGCGCTGCAGGCGGTTCGGCAGCGGGCGGAAATCCTGCACTGACGGTGCCAGCGCCACGGCATCCAGGCCCAGCGCTTCCAGTGCAGCCAGCACCGCGCACAGATTGCCGCGGTTGTGGCGTCCCGGCAGCGGCGTGTTGCGGGTATCGAACACCGCCTGTTCGCCGCGATGCACGATGTCGCCCCGCATATGCCAGCCCTGCGGCTGGTTGAACCAGACCACCTCACTATCGGGCAGCGACAGTGCCGCCAGGTGCGGATCGGCCGCATTGAGCACGGCAATGCGCGGCGCGGCTTCCGTCACCAGCCGCAGCTTGTCTTCGATGTAACGCCGTTCGCTGCCGTGCCAGTCCAGGTGTTCCGGGAACAGGTTCAGCACCACTGCCACCTGCGGGTGGGCGCCGCTGCGCGCCACTTCACCGGTCTGGTAGCTGGACAGCTCGACGGCCCAGTACTCGGGCGCCGGCTGCGGGTCCAGCACCTCCAGCAGCGGCAGGCCGATGTTGCCGACCAGTCCGGTGCGGTGGCCGGCCGCGCGCAACAGGTGCGCGACCAGCGCGGTGGTGGTGCTCTTGCCCTTGGTGCCGGTCACGCACACGGTGTCGTGCACGATGCCATCGTCAGCCGCATGCTCGGCGAACCACAGCGCAGTGCCGCCGATGAAGGTGGTGCCCTGCGCTGCCGCCGCCAGCGCGATCGGCTGATAGGGACTGATGCCGGGCGATTTGATCACCACGTCGAACGCGGCCAGCGCTTCAGCGGAAGGCTCGCCACGCACGTCCAGGGCGCCCTGTGTTTCCACGCGTGCGGCCCCGACTTCGGCCGCCGGGCAGAACAGGCTCAGCGGCAGCGTGGGCAGGCGCTCACGAAGTACCGCAAACGCGGCGCGGCCCTCGCGGCCCCAGCCCCACAGCGCGACGCGCTTTCCTTCAAGCTTCGAAATCTTCACGCACCCGGTCCCACAGCGCAGCCGGAACGCGGTGCTCGCCCTGCAGCTGCAGCAGCGGCGCCAGTTCCAGTTCGGCGGCATCCAGCTGCGGCTGGATTTCATTGCAGAAGCGCTTCACCAACACGTCTTCCTTCCATTCCGGGCGCTGGGCCAGGGTCGCCATCGCCGCACGAGATTCGCGGCCTTCGCCCACGCACTCGAACGGCTTGTGGTCCTGGAACTCCAGCAGCGCGTCGAAGCCAGCGGCCTGCTCGGCATCGTCCAGCAGGTTGCGGCCGAAGATGCGCACCAGGCGCGTCTTGGGCATGAACGGAGCCAGCGCCAGGAACACGAAATGGCACTTCGGGCAGACGCCGCACCAGCGGTTCACCGGGCGCTCGCCAAGAATGTGGAAATTGCGGTTGCAGCTGGAGAAGTGCGCGTCGTAGAAATCGGTCTTGGCGAACTGGCGGGCCACCGCCAGCTCGGACAACGGGCGCAGCAACGAGTAGTACTGCAGGTCCGCCGCAACGTGCGCCTGTACATGGCTGCCGAAGGCCTGTTCAAACACCCAGCCCTTGGACCACTGGTGGTTCACTTCGCCGGTGCCTGGAATCTGGCTGCCGTAGCTGGCCGAACGCTCGTTGGAGAACACCACCTGGTCCACGCCCTGCAGCAACGCGGCCAGCACCATGATTGCCGAGTTCACCGCAGTGACCGGGATGTGGCCGTTCCAGGCGCCCTGGCGGTTGAGCTCGAACAGTTCCGGCGCCAGCGCACGGCCCAGGTTCAGTGTCGGCAGGCCGGTGCGCTCGGCACAGGCGCGGATCAGCTGCGAGCCACCGATCCAGGTCACCGTTTCGTCCACGCCGGCACGGCGCAGCGCTTCGATGCTGACCAGCGAATCCTTGCCGCCGCCGATGGCCACCAGTGCGTGCGGCTGCAGGCCCAGCGCCGGCGCCTGCACGGCCTCGCCCTGCACCGGCAACCGGAAGCGGCCGCGCAGGTTCAGGCCGTTACGGTAGGCGAATTCGCCCAGGCCATTGAGGTAAATGGTCTCCACCAGTGCGGCGGTATCGGCATCGATGCTGTAACTGTCGATGCTGACCGTATCCGGTACGCCGGCCTTGTAGTAGCTGACGCCGGCGATCAGGTGCAGCAGCTGCAGCGCACGCTGCACGGCAGCGGCGCGCGCCTCGTCCAGCACGAACGGGGCACCCGGCACGGTGATGGTCTCCACCATCTCCGGGCCGTCGTCGAAGGCGTAGACCAGCCGGGCCACGCCGGTATCCGCTGCGAAGTCGCAGCGGACGAAGCGGAAGCGGGAAACCTGGTGTTTGTCGAAAGCAGTCATGGTGTATCCGGTCAGGCACGGGCCCGCGCGAGGGCGCGGGGCGTGTCGGTGGGCGGGTGCAGGGCGCGGGCGGTGGTCATTCGATCACGTCTTCGCGCGGCAGCATCCGCTGGTTGTAGGTGTTGGCCATCACATAGCCGTAGGCACCGGCATCGGCGATCAGCATCACGTCGTCCGGCGCGGTCGACACCGGCAGCTTGCGGCGCTTGCCGAACACATCGCTGGATTCGCAGATCGGCCCGACCACATCGAACGCCGCTTCGGCATAACCGCCCTGGCGGCTGAGATTCTCGATGTCATGCCAGGCGTCGTACAGCGCCGGGCGCATCAGTGCGTTCATGCCGGCGTCCAGGCCGACACGGCGCACGCCGTCCTTTTCCACCACCTGGGTGGCATGGGTCAGCAGCACGCCCGATTCGGCCACCAAGTAGCGGCCCGGCTCGATCGCCAGGCGGAATGCCGGGTGCAGTGCCTTGACCTCGGCCAGGCCCTCGGCCCAGGCGTCCAGGTCGAAGGGTTCGTCTTCGTCGCTGTACGGAATCGGCAGGCCACCACCGATATCGATGGTCTGTACGCTGCCGATGCGGCGAGCGAAACCGGCCAGCTCATCGCACATCAGCCGCCAGTGCTGCGCGGTTTCCACGCCGCTGCCCAGGTGCGCATGCAGGCCCACCACGCGGCTGCCCAGTTCGGTGGCCGCGCGCACGAACTCGTCGACGCGAGCGATCGGCAGGCCGAACTTGGACTCCTTGCCACCGGTACGGACCTTGGCGTGGTGGCCCTCGCCCCGGCCCAGATCGACGCGCAGCCACAGCTCGCGGTTGCGGAACAGGTCCGGCCAGCGCTGCAGCGCTTCCACGTTGTCGACGGTCACGGTCACGCCCAGCGCGAACGCCGCCTCGTACTCGCTGCGCGGGCAGAAGCTGGGGGTGAACAGCACGCGCTTGGGCGACAGTTCCGGCAGGTGCTGGAACACATGCTTCAGCTCACCGTGCGACACGCACTCCAGGCCGAAGCCCTCCGCTTCCAGCAGTTGCAGGATGGCCGGGTGGCTGTTGGCCTTGATCGCGTAGTAACGCTGGTCGATCGGCTTGATCGCGGCCAGCGCACGGGCGCGGGCACGCACCGTCGGCAGGTGGTAGACGTAGCGCGGCGTACCAGCATCGGCCAGCTGCAGCAGGTGCGCACGCTGGCCACGCCACCACGGCGTGCCGCGCGGGCGCACGGTGCCGGCAATCTCGCGCCAGCGCGGGCCGAACACTTCGGACTCTTCCACCGGCATCGCGCCGCTGTCGATCAGCTCTGCGTGCAGGATCGGCAGCAGGCCATCGGCATCGGCCTCGTCGATGACGAAGGTCAGGTTCAGGTCGTTGGACGACTGCGAGATCATGTGTACGCGCTCGCGGCCGAAGGTCGCCCACACGTCCGACAGCTTGTGCAGCAGCGACCGCATGCCGCGGCCCACCAGGGTGATCGCCGCGCACGGCACGATCACCTTCACCTTGCAGATCTGCGACAGGTCGGCCGACAGCGCGGCCAGCACATCGGTGTTGACCAGGTTCTCGGACGGGTCCAGCGACACGGTGACGTTGGTCTCGGCCGAACCGATCAGGTCCACCGACAGGCCGTGCTTCTTGAACAGGTTGAACACATCGGCCAGGAAGCCGACCTGCTGCCACATGCCGATGCCTTCCATCGACACCAGCACGATGCCATTGCGGCGGCTGATCGCCTTCACGCCCGGCACCGGTGCGGCGCTGCCATCGATGCTGGTGCCCGGCAGTTCCGGGCGCTCGGTATCGAGGATGGCCATCGGCACGCCGGCATCGCGGCACGGCTTGATCGAGCGCGGGTGCAGCACCTTGGCGCCGGTGGTGGCGATTTCCTGCGCTTCGTAATAGTCCAGGCGGGTCAGCAGGCGTGCGTCGGGCACGTCCTTCGGATTGGCGCTGAACATGCCCGGCACATCGGTCCAGATCTCCACCCGGCTGGCGCCGAGCAGCGCACCGAAGTACGCCGCCGAGGTATCCGAGCCACCACGGCCGAGGATGGCGGTACCGCCATCGGCATGCCGCGCAATGAAGCCCTGGGTGATCAGCAGGCGGGTCGGCTGCGCGCGGAAGCGCTGCATCCACTCCGCGTCGGCGCGCCACTGGCAGTTCACCGACAGCCGCTGCGACCAGTCGCTCTGGTTCGGCTGCGGCGGCATCGCGTCCAGCCACTGGCGGGCGTCCATCCAGCCCATGTCCAGGCCCGAGGCGCGCAGATAGGCCGCGCCCAGGGTGGAGGACAGCAGCTCGCCCTGGCCCAGCACTTCGGCCTGCCAATCCAGCGGACGGGTAGCCGCCCGCGCATCGTCGAGCAGGCCCTGCAGCGCCGCCAGCCGTTCGGCCAACACCTCGCGGCCCAGGCCGAGTTCGGCCAGGAAGCCCTCATGGCGCTCGACAAGCGCTGCCACGCGATCACCGCTGTCCGGCGCGCCGTCGGCAATCGCGGTCAGTTCGTTGGTGACCCCGGACAGCGCCGATACCACCACCAGCACGCGCGATCCGGTCTCTTCCGCGCGTTTTTTCGCCAGCTTCCCGATCGTGTCCCAGCGGTGACGACGCGACACCGAAGTGCCGCCGAACTTCAGTACGATCCAACGATCGACAAGGGGGGAAGCTGACATGGATTGGCTATGTAGAATGTGGGGAAGCCGCCCTCGGGGGCGGAACCTTTGATTCTAAGCGCAATATCCCCGTAGATGGCCGTCCTCCGTTACCTGCAGCTCGACGTCTTCGCCCCCCGCCCCGGAACCGGCAATCCACTGGGCGCCATCCTGGACGCCGACGCGCTCTCCAGCAGCCAGATGCAGGCCCTGGCCGCCTGGCTGAACCTGTCCGAGACGGTGTTCTTCCTGCGCCCCACCGCGCCCGGCGCCGACTACCACATCCGCATCTTCACCCCGACCCGTGAGCTGGCCTTCGCCGGCCACCCCAGCGTCGGCGCCGCCTGGGCGGCGGTGACCTGCGGCCTGGCCCAACCGCGCGACGGCGCCCTGCTGCAGCAATGCGCGGCAGGGGTGCTGCCAGTACGGGTGAGCGGCCCGGCCGAGGCACTGGAGATCCAGCTGGCCAGCCCGCCGGCACGGCAACTGGACACGGAGGCAGACGGAGCGCCCGCCGCGCTGTTGGCGCTCGCTGCCGACGGGCAGGTGCCCGAACTCTGGGACAACGGCGCACGCTGGTGGCTGCTGCCACTGCGCGATGCCGCCGCCGTTCGCGAGCTGGCACCGGACATGGCCGCGCTGGCCGACTGGAGCCTCGCCACCGACGCTACAGGCCTGGCCGTCTTCGCCGATGAAGCCGGCACCGGCCACACCCGCGTGGTGCGTGCCTTCTGCCCCGCTGATGCGCCCGCCGTGCCCGAGGATCCCGTGACCGGCAGTGCCAATGCACTGATCGGCGCCTGGCTGCGGCAGCGCAATGCCCTGCCCGGCCGCGAGGGCCGCTACGTGGCCAGCCAGGGCCGCGAAGTCGGTCGCGATGGTCGCGTGCAGGTACAGGTCGATGCGCAGGGCACGGTGTGGATCGGCGGCCAGGTGCAGCCGGTCATCGACGGCCAGATCCGTTGGCTGTAAAGCCGAGCGTAGGCTCGGCGCTGCAGCGGCGCGTTAAGCTGCGCGCCACCCGATCCTGGAGTTTCGCCCCGATGACCACCCGCCGTTTCCTGCAGCTGGATGTGTTCTCCCCGCGCGCCGGCGCTGGCAACCCGCTGGCCGTGGTACTCGATGCCGAAGGCCTGGACGACGCCAGCATGCAGGCCATCGCACGCTGGACGCGCCTGCCCGAGACCACCTTCGTGTTCCCGCCCCAGGCCGCCGGTGCCAGCTACCGGCTGCGCATGTTCAGCCCGCAGAAGGAAGTGCCGTTCGCCGGTCACCCCAGCGTCGGCACGGCGCATGCGGTGCTGCAGGCAGGCCTGGCCACACCGGTCGACGGCGTGCTGGTGCAGGACGGCATTGCCGGTGCCCTGCCGCTGCGCGTCAGCGGTGAGGGCGCGCAGCAGCGCATCGCCATCCGCACCCCGCGCGCGCAGTTGGCGGAGATCGCTGAAGCCACCGATCCGCGCCTGCTGGCAGCACTGAAGGACTGGCCACTGGGCTCGCTGCCGCCGGCGCGCATGCAGGGCGGACGCAGCTGGTGGGTGGTGCAGGTGGCCGATGAAGCCGCATTGCGCGCCCTGCATCCGGACTGGGACGCGGTGGCTGCGCTGGCCGAGTCCACCGACAGCATGGGCGTGTTCGCCTATGCCTTCAGCGATGGCAGTGAGGGATTCGATCTGGCCGTGCGCGCTTTCGTCGGCAATGGTCGGCGCTTCGAGGACGCCGCCTCGGGGGCCGCCAATGCAGTGCTGGCCGCGTGGCTGGACCTGCGCGACGCGCTGCCACGTGGCCGTGCGCCGTTCGAAGTCAGCCAAGGCCGCGAAGTCGGCCACGATGCGCGCCTGACCCTGCGGGTCGACGAGGACGGCGAGGTCTGGTCGGGCGGCCAGGTGCAGACGGTGATCACCGGCACCCTTGATTGGTAAAGGGATACTGTAGAGCCGAGCCCACGCTCGGCTGCTCCTCGGCCAGATCACGGGACCTGCAGAAGCCGAGCATGGGCTCGGCTCTACAGATGCGCCGGCTCAGCCCAGTTCGGCTTCCAGGCTGATCGGCACCGCGCTCAGCGCCTTGGATACCGGGCAGTTCTGCTTGGCGTCATCGGCAATGGCACGGAACTGCGTCGCATCGATGCCGGGCACCACCGCCCTGACCTTCAGGCGGATCTGCGACAGCTGCGGACCGCCTTCCAGCGACAGGTCGACCTTGGCTTCGGTGTCCAGCGAGGTCGGGGTGAAGCCTGCTTCGCCGAGCTTGGCCGACAGCGCCATGGTGAAACAACCCGCGTGCGCGGCGGCGATCAGCTCTTCCGGATTGGTGCCCTTTTCGTCGCCGAAGCGGCTGTTGAAACCGTAGCGGGTCTTCTCCAGCAGCCCACTCTGCGGCGTGCTCAACTGGCCCTTGCCCGTCTTCAGATCGCCTTCCCAGTGCGCGGTGGCGTGTCGCGAGATTCCCATTGTGCTGCTCCTGCGTGGCGGTGATGAACGGCTACCCTCGCACGCCACGCGTTAGCCCTGCGTCGCTCCGCCGCACGCCGGACGTCGTCCCCGAGCCCGGCGCGTGGACACTTCCTCGCCAGCCCGGAACGCATTTTCCTCTTGTTTTCAGTGGTTTCGCGCACCCCACCGATCGGCGGGCGCCGGCGATCGAACACGCTGGCGTGCCCCCATCCCCCACCGCCGACCATGTACTGAATCGGCCTGGATATGAAAAAACATGCACTTTCCGCGCTTCGGGCTATTGGCGGCGCCCAAGAGTTGCCCTACATTGCGCTTGCCGACGGGGTTCGGCGCCGACCAAACAACCAACCGTTCACGGAACAGGAAACCATGGCAAAGACCGCTAAGAAGGCTGCCCCGAAGAAGGCAGCGAAGAAAGTCGCGACGAAGGCAGCCGCCAAGCCGGCCGCTCCGAAGCCGATCAAGGAAGTGCTGACCAAGTCCGGCCTGGTTGCACACATCGCTGAAGCCTCCGGCGTCATCGCCAAGGACGTCCGCGCTGTGCTGGCCTCGCTGGAAAGCGCCGTCGCCTCCTCGGTGCACAAGAAGGGCGCTGGCTCCTTCACCCTGCCGGGCCTGCTGAAGATCACCACCGTCAATGTGCCGGCCAAGCCGAAGCGCAAGGGCATCAACCCGTTCACCAAGGAAGAGCAGTGGTTCGCCGCCAAGCCGGCCACCACCAAGCTGAAGGTGCGTCCGCTGAAGAAGCTGAAGGACGCCGCGCTGTAAGCGCGCGCCCCAACGTGGATTCCGACGGGACGGCTCTGGTCGTCCCGTTTTTTTTGCGTGCCCGGCGGTAGATCCACGCCATGCGTGGATGCGTCGCGCTGCGGCAATCCGCAACACAGCGTTGCCGCCTCCCCGGCAATGCCCGTACAGGCCCGTCGCCACTGGCCGAGCGCGGCCTGGGCAGGTGCTGGAACGTACCGGGTGGAACACTGCGTGCAGCGCCGGCCGTCGCCTCAGGCCGTGGCCTTGCCTATGGTGGGCACATCCTCCACAGCTACGGCGAGCACACCCTCATGGCCAGCCCCTCCACCCGCTACCGGATCTCGGTGACCCCCATCGAAAAGGACGGGCTGCAGTGCACAGGGCGCTGCACCATCGAACTGGAGCATCGCGCCAGCCGCGACCTGATGCGCCTGCTGGAGGCGGCCCCGCGTACCGCCGGTATCAGCGGCGACGAGCGTGCGACCCTGGTGATCGCCACCCAGCTGCTGCGCGATATCGTGCAGCGCCATGCCGAGACCGGCGGCCACGCACTGGCGGCCATCGCCGACCAGGTCCTGCCAGCGCTGGACGCTCTGGATCAGCTGCCCTCCTCCCGCTGATCCCGGCGCAATCGCTACACTGCCGCCCTCCAGGTTGCCTCGCGGAGGAGGCAGACATGCGCAGGAACCTGTTGCTGATCGCACCGTTGGTGCTGCTGGGCTGTTCACGCCCGGCAGCACAGACGACCGGCGACATCGCGGCAGCGTCCGCTCCCGTCGCTGCCACCGCAGCCGCGGACACTCGCACCGGCCCCGATCCCGCGGCAGTGCAGGCAAGTGAAATGCCGGTGCTGTCTGCTGTCGCCGACGGTGCCGAGCCGCCATCGACGATGCTCAACCGCTACGTAGCGGCGTTGCTCAACCGCAACCGCGCCGCCAGCGATGCCGCCTGGACGATCCCGCCCAGCGACCCGCGGCATGCGGACGACGCCGCGCTGCGGCAGCTGCAGGACCTGCGCACCCTGCGCCTGCACAGCGATCCCCCGCTCGCCCGCGACGATCGGCAGCCACCGCAGCTGCTTGAAGTGCCGGTGCAGATCCGCGCGGTCACCGCCAACGGTACGTTCCGCTTCGGTGGCTGGTACCGCGTGCAACCCAGCAGCGATGGCAGCGCCTGGCAGATCCAGTCGGCGCAACTGCGTCCGATGCTGGACTGAACCGTTACAGCCGCATGCACGCGCGATTCAGCCTGCACGGCTACTCTTTGATCCATCCATTCCCTGCCATCGGTCACCGCCATGCGCCTGCGTTCCCTGATGACCCGCCTCGCTGCCTCCACCGTACTGATCGCCGCTGCGATCGGCGCGCAGGCGGCTCCCTCCATTTCCGGCCGCGAACTGTCGGTGGGTGCCAGCGACGTGCAGCAGTACCTCGATGGCAGCTTCCCGCGCACCCAGGACGCCCTTGGCGGCCTGATCTCCCTGACCATGAGCCATCCTCAGCTGAGCCTTCCGGCCGGCGAGCGCTTGAACCTTGGCATGGACGTGGCACTGGCCACCGCCGGCGGCAACCCGGCCAAACTGGGTACGGTGAAGCTCAGCAGCGGCCTGCGCTACGACGCGCAGACCCAGGGCTTCCACCTGCAGCAGCCCAGCGTGGATGACTTCACCCCGGCCAACCAGGGCGGCCGCCTCGACTCACGCACCCGCGGTCTGCTCAATGCCTGGCTGAGCGACTACGCCCAGCGCGAACCGATCTACAAGCTGGACCCGGCCGTGGCCGGGGTGCTCGGCGCGCTGCAGGTGCAGGCGGCACAGGTCAAGAACGGCAAGCTGGTGGTCACCTTCAACCAGAACCTGGGCAACCTGGTGCCGGCAGGCCTGCTGGGCAAATAAGGTAGTGCCGGCCGGCGGCCGGCACTACCGGCAAGGCATCACGCGGCGAGTGCCTTGACCACCGCCTCGCTGAAAGCAGGAATGTCATCCGGCTTGCGGCTGGTGATCACGTTGCCGTCGACCACGACCTCGGCATCGCGCCAGTTCGCGCCCGCGTTGGCCAGGTCCTGCTGAAGGGAGGGCCAGGAGGTCAGCTCGCGGCCATCTGCCAGCCCGCTGTTGATCAGCAGCCACGGACCATGGCAGATCGCCGCGACGGGCTTGCCGGCTTCATCCACTGAGCGGATGAAGCTGAGCACCGCGTCGTCGGTGCGCAGTGTGTCCGGATTGATGACGCCCCCTGGCAGCACCAGGGCATCAAAGCCCGCCGGATCCGCCTCGTCCAGCGGAATGTCGACCGCGACGGCGTCGCCCCAGTTCTTCTCTTTCCAGCCCTTGATGGTCGCCTCCTTTGCGGGCGACACCACGCTGACCCGCGCACCTTCCGCTTCCAGCAGCCGTTTGGGCTCGGTCAATTCGGACTGTTCAAAGCCGTGGGTCGCGAGGATTGCGATCTGTTTGCCCTTCAATCGCTCTGCCATGGGTGCACTCCAGTTGGGGGAGTGCACAGCGTGGACGAACGGCCCTTGCACGGCGGTGACCCTGCCGTGCACGGCAGGTGGAGAGGACCCGTGCTGGCCAGCGGCCGGCACTACCGGAAGGATCAGCGCTTGGGCTGCAGCATGGTGCCGGTGCACTTGGGCGAGCCGCAGCGGCATTCCCAGATCTTCTTCAGCTTGGCGGTGTGGCGCTCGGCCAGCGTGATGCCGTAGTTGTAGGTCAGCTCTTCGCCAGCCTTGATATCACGCAGCGCCTCGATGAACACCTTGTCGCCACGGCTGTCGCCGTCCTCATCCTCCTCGATCACCGCCTCGCAGTTCGGGTCGCAGCTGTGGTTGATCCAGCGCGCATCGTTGCCCTTGTAGTTGGCATCGATCACCCAGTCGTCATTGAGGGTGAACAGGAAGGTATGGCCGCTTTCGACGTCGCCGCTGTCATCGGCATCAACGTCGCCATGGCTGCGCAGCAGGCCCTTGTACTGGATCACGCGCTCGCCCAGCTTGATCGGGGCGACGGCGAACACGCCGTTGCCATGGATGGCGGACTTGCGGGCTTGGATCTTCTTCGGCATCGGCACGGGCTGTTTGCAGCGGATGGAACAGGGATTCTCGCCCATTCCGGGTGATTGCGAAAATCACCCGGTTGGCGCAGCATGGCGCCCCCGGCAGCGCCCGCTGGCAAAGCCTCCCGGCCCGGCCCCAGCGCCGGCTGAATGCCCGGGTTGGATGGTGGCGAATAAAAGCGTACAATTTCAGTCCGCTTTAAGAACCACTCGCATCCCCATGTTGCGCGTCACCAAGCTCACCGATTACGCCACCGTCGTGCTGACCGTGCTCGCCGCCCGTCCGGGCGAGGTGCTCAGTGCCACCGAACTGGCCGAATTCACCGGCCTGGAGCCGCCCACCGTCAGCAAGGTACTCAAGCCGCTGGCCCAGGCCGGCCTGGTCGAAGGCCTGCGCGGCGTCCGTGGCGGCTACCGGCTGACCCGCCCGGCCATCGAGATCTCGCTGTTCGAAGTGGTCGAAGCGATGGAAGGGCCGCTGGCCCTGACCGAATGCAGCCACGACCACCACCAGTGCGGCATGGCGCCCAAGTGCGGCGCGCGCAGCAGCTGGCGGCTGATCAACGACGTGGTCTCCGAGGCCCTGCGCGACGTCAGTCTTGCGCAGATCCTGCCCCCCCTTCCCCTTGCCGATGACGAACAGCGCCGCACCATCGCTGTTGACGTCGTCTCCTGATCCACAGGCAGCCCCCCCATGGCCACCGAAACCATCGAAAACGTCGCCCACGACGACACCCCCAACCGCGAGATCCACGAGCAGCTCGGCCGCAAGTATTCGGCTGGCTTCATCACCGAGATCGAGTCGGACTCCCTGCCGCCGGGCCTGGACGAGGACACCATCCGTGCCCTGTCGGCCAAGAAGGACGAGCCGGAGTGGATGACGCAGTGGCGCCTGGACGCCTACCGCCACTTCCTGACCATGCCGATGCCGGACTGGGCCAAGCTGGAGATCGCCCCGATCGACCTGCAGGCGCTCAGCTACTACTCCGCGCCGAAGGGCCCGAAGTACGCCTCGCTGGATGACGTGCCCAAGGAGCTTCTGGACACCTACGACAAGCTGGGCGTGCCGCTGCACGAGCGCGCCAAGCTGGCCGGCGTGGCGGTGGATGCGGTGTTCGACTCGGTGTCGGTCGGTACCACCTTCCGCAAGGAACTGGCCGAGAAGGGCATCATCTTCTGCTCGATGTCCGAGGCTATCAAGGAACACCCGGAGCTGGTGCGCCAGTACCTGGGCACCGTGGTGCCGGTGGGTGACAACTACTTCGCCGCGCTCAACTCGGCGGTGTTCTCCGATGGCAGCTTCGTGTTCATTCCCAAGGGCGTGCGCTGCCCGATGGAACTGAGCACCTACTTCCGCATCAACGCCGGCCACACCGGCCAGTTCGAGCGCACCCTGATCGTGTGCGAGGACAAGGCCTACGTGTCCTACCTGGAAGGCTGCACCGCGCCGATGCGCGACGAGAACCAGCTGCACGCCGCAGTGGTCGAGCTGGTCGCGCTGGAAGATGCGGAGATCAAGTACTCCACCGTGCAGAACTGGTACCCGGGCGACGAGAACGGCGTCGGCGGCATCTACAACTTCGTCACCAAGCGTGCCGAATGCCGTGGCGCGCGCAGCAAGGTCACCTGGACCCAGGTCGAGACCGGCTCGGCGATCACCTGGAAGTACCCCTCGTGCGTGCTGCTGGGCGACGATTCGGTCGGTGAGTTCCACTCGGTCGCGCTGACCCATCACCGGCAGCAGGCCGACACCGGCACCAAGATGATCCACGTCGGCAAGCGCACCAAGAGCAAGATCGTCAGCAAGGGCATCAGCGCCGGCCGCGGCCAGAACACCTACCGCGGCCTGGTGCGGGTGGACCGCAATGCCGATGGCGCGCGCAACTACACCCAGTGCGATTCGCTGCTGATCGGCAAGCAGTGCGGCGCGCACACCTTCCCCTACATCGAGGTGAAGAACCCGGGTGCCACCGTCGAGCACGAGGCCACCACCTCGAAGATCTCCGACGACCAGCTGTTCTACTGCCGCGCCCGTGGCATCAGCCAGGAAGACGCGGTGTCGATGATCGTCGACGGCTTCTGCAAGCAGGTGTTCCGCGAACTGCCGATGGAGTTCGCGGTGGAAGCCAAGAAGCTGCTGGAAGTCTCGCTGGAAGGTTCGGTGGGCTGACCGCCCGCCCCTGCCCCTCGCAAACGCATTCTCTTTACCGGCGGGCCCAGGCCCGCCCCACGGAAACCCCCACCATGCTGAAGATCGAAAACCTCCACGCCCGCATCGGCGACAAGGAAATCCTCAAGGGCCTGTCGCTGGACGTCCAGCCGGGCCAGGTGCACGCCATCATGGGCCCCAACGGCGCCGGCAAGTCCACCCTGGGCAATGTCCTGGCCGGCCGCGACGGCTACGAAGTGACCGAAGGCAGCGTGCAGTTCGACGGCGTCGACCTGCTGGAGCAGGACCCGGAAGCGCGTGCCGCTGCCGGCCTGTTCCTGGCGTTCCAGTACCCGGTGGAGATCCCGGGCGTGAACAACACCTACTTCCTGCGCGCGGCACTGAACGCCCAGCGCAAGGCACGCGGTGAGGAGGAACTCGATTCCATGCAGTTCCTCAAGCTGGTGCGCCAGAAGCTGGCCGTGCTGCACCTGAAGGACGAACTGCTGCACCGTGGCGTCAACGAAGGCTTCTCCGGCGGCGAAAAGAAGCGCAACGAGATCTTCCAGCTGGCCGTGCTGGAACCGAAGCTGGCGATCCTGGACGAAACCGACTCGGGCCTGGACATCGATGCACTGAAGAGCGTGGCCGATGGTGTCAACGCACTGCGCGCTGCTGATCGCTCGTTCCTGGTCATCACCCACTACCAGCGCCTGCTGGACTACATCAAGCCGGACGTGGTGCACGTGCTGGCCGATGGCCGCATCGTCAAGAGTGGCGGCCCGGAGCTGGCACTGGAGCTGGAAGCGCACGGCTATGATTTCCTGAAGGACCGGGTCGTGCCCGAGGCGGCGGTCTGATGAGCGCCCTGCTTGATTCGATGGCCCAGGCCTTCTGCGGCAGCGATGCGCGCCGCGAAGTGCTGGATGCGGCCCTGCGTGACGGCCTGCCGGCCGCCCGCAACGAAGCCTGGAAGTACACCTCGCTGCGCCAGCTGGAACGCCGTGCGTTCGCGGCTGCACCGCTGCAGGGCCCGGCGCTGGACGCCGCCCTGCTGGAGGACATTCCGGCACCGCGCCTGGTGTTCGTCAATGGCCGCCTGGACGCCGCACTGAGCGACGTGCAGGCCCTGCCGGCCGGCGTGCAGCTGCAGCCGCTGTCGGCTGCACTGGCTGCGGGCGAGGACGCCGTGCGTTTCCTCGGCCGCCGCTACGAGCGCAGCGAAGAGATCTTCGCCCGCCTCAATGCCGCGCTGGCCGATGAAGGCGTGGTGCTGCGCGTGGATGAAGGCGTGCAGGTCGAAGCGCCGCTGCAGCTGGTGTTCGCCAGTGTGGCCGGCGAGACCGACCTGGCCTGGCATCACCGCCACCTGATCGAACTGCGTGCCGGCGCCAGCCTCGGCGTGGTCGAGCACCGCTTCAGCGTGGGTGACTCCGCCCACCTGGACAACACCGTGCTGCATGCCCACGTCGCGCGCGACGCCGTGCTCAAGCACGCCCGCGTGCAGGCCGGCAGCGCGCGCCAGACCAGCTTCCTGCGTACCGACGCGGTGCTGGCCCGCGACGCGCGGTACCACCGCGTCGACCTGGAACTGGGCGCCGCGCTCAGCCGCCATGAACTGAACGTGCGACTGGAAGGCGACAACGCCCAGCTGACCGCCAACGGCGTGCTGCTCGGCAATGGCCGCCGCCACGTCGAAACCCGCCTGGGCATCGACCACATCGCGCGCGATACCGCCTGCGAACTGCTGTGGCGCGGCGTTGCCGCCAACCGCAGCCGCGTGGTGTTCCATGGCGGCATCCAGATCCGCGAAGGCGCCGACGGCACCGACGCGAACCTGTCCAACAAGAACCTGCTGCTGTCGGCCGACGCCGAGATCGACACCCAGCCGACGCTGGTGATCGACGCCGACGAAGTGAAGGCCGCGCATGGCGCGACCGTTGGCCAGCTCGATGCCAACGCGCTGTTCTACCTGCGCTCGCGCGGCCTGCCGCAGGCACAGGCGCAGGCGCTGCTGAGCGCCGCGTTCTGCCATGAGCCGCTGAAGATCCTGCCGGAAGCCCTGCGCGAGCAGCTGGCACGCCGTTTGGACAAGGCCCTGGCCGAGGCAGGTGTGGCATGAACCTGTCCACGCCGCGCCCGATCGAAGAACGCACCGGCGCCCCCGACTGGGACCGCGTCCGCCTCGACTTCCCGCTGCTGATGCGCGAAGTGCACGGCAAGCCGCTGGTCTATTTCGACAATGCCAACACCGGCCAGAAGCCGGTGCAGGTGATCGGCGCGGTGGACGAGTTCTACCGCCGTTACAACGCCAACGTCAGCCGCGCGGTGCATGCACTGGGCAGCGAAGCTACCGACGCCTACGAAGGCGCGCGCAACACGCTGGCCCGCTTCCTCAACGTGCGCCCCAGCGACCTGGTGCTGTGCAGCGGCACCACCTTCGCCATCAACCTGGTGGCGTATTCGTGGGCGCTGCCGCGGCTGAAGGCCGGCGACGTGATCCTGGTGTCGCGCATGGAGCACCATGCCAACATCGTGCCGTGGCAGCTGGTCGCGCAGCGTACCGGTGCCACCATCCGCGTGGCCGAGATCACTCCCGATGGTGCGCTGGACCTGGATGCGCTGCGCGCGGCGATGACCCCGGAGGTCAGGCTGCTGGCGGTCACCCATGTCTCCAACGTGCTGGGCACGGTCAACCCGGTGCGCGAGATCTGCCGCGAAGCGCGCAAGCGCGGCATCATCACCGTGGTCGATGGCTCGCAGGCCGTGCCACACCGCAAGGTCGACGTCGCCGCGATCGGCTGCGATTTCTACGCGATCACCGGCCACAAGATGTGCGGTCCGACCGGCACCGGCGCGCTGTGGGCCCGTCGCGAGCACCTGGACGCGATGCCGCCGTTCCTCGGCGGCGGCGAGATGATCAAGGAAGTCAGCTTCGACGGCACCGTGTTCAACGACGCCCCGCACAAGTTCGAAGCCGGCACCCCGAACATCGCCGGTTTCATCGGCCTGGGCGTGGCCGCCGACTACCTGCAGCAGCTTGGCCAGGACAACGTGGAAGCGCGCGAAGCCGAACTGCTGGCGCACTTCACCGAAGAGCTGCGCCGCGTCGATGGCCTGCGCATCATCGGCCAGGCACCGGAGAAGGCCGCCGTGGTCTCGTTCCTGATCGAGGGTGCGCATGCCCACGACCTGGCCACCCTGCTCGACCTGGAAGGCGTGGCCGTGCGATCGGGCCAGCACTGCGCACACCCGCTGCTGCAGTACTTCGGCGTCGCCGCCACCTGCCGCGCCTCGCTGGCGTTCTACAACACGCACGCCGAGATCGAGCGGTTCATGACCGCGCTGACCAAGGTACGCAAGCTGCTGGGGTAACCCCGGCAGACGGGGTCAGATCCCTTTCGCATCGCGAAAGGGCTCTGACCCCGCTAGCGAACCGGCCAACCGTCGCTGCGACCGCAATGCTCGCCGGATCGCCACCACATCCGCGGCAGGAATTCCCTCCTCGATGAACGCCGCATAGCGCCTGCGCCGTTCATCCAGATCCAGGGCAATCAGTTCGAATGCCGAATGCGGCTTGAGCAGCGCATTCGGCCTGCCGTGCGCATTCGCCCGATAGCTCGACCAGCGATAGTCCCCTGGGCGCGCCACCCTTCCCGCACGGACAGGGTTGAGCTCGATGTAGCGCTGGCAGGCCAGCAGATAGCGATCCGTATCGACCAGCGTCGAGTAGAAACGCCCCTCCCACAGGGTTCCCGTGCGGCCCTGCCGATCATTCACCCGCCGCACGTAGGTCCGGCTCACGGCCTGCATCATCCGTGACAGCCCGCCGGAGACATCAGGCGTCACCAGCAGATGAACGTGATTGTCCATCAGCACGTACGCGTGGACCCGGCAGTGCTGCTGGTCCGCGTGCTGGCACAGCAGGCGCAAGTAGGCCACACGGTCGCCATCGGTGAAAAACACGGGCTGGCGATTGTTGCCACGTTGAACGACATGTTGCGGGTGACCGGGCGCATCGATGCGTGGTGGCCTTGGCATGGGCTTCTGCTGGGAACAGGGGTCAGAGCCCTTCGCTGCGCAAAGGGATCTGACCCCGAGCATCTGCCGATTCCGGGCCCGCGCCAGTCGGTCCATGGCCTGCCGTTGAGTCAGTAGATACCGGGGTCAGATCCCTTTCGCGTTGCGAAAGGGATCTGACCCCACTCCCCCATTTGCGCCCGCCCACTGCCCACCTAGAATGCCCCCATGAGCACCCTGACCTTCCGCGCCGCCACGCCGGCCGACATCCCCGCCCTGATCGCCCTCGTCACCTCGGCCTACCGTGGCGACGCCAGCCGCGTGGGCTGGACTACCGAAGCCGACCTGCTGGATGGCGCCCGCATCGACGCCGAAGGCATCCAGGCCGACCTGGACCGCCCCCGCTCCACCATCCTGCTGGCCGAGCGCGAAGGCGTTCTTGTGGCCTGCGCCCACGTTGCCGACGTTGAGGGCAAGGGCTACTTCGGCATGTTCTCGGTCGACCCCGCACAGCAGGGCGGCGGCGTCGGCAAGCAGCTGATGGACGCCGCCGAAGCCCACGCCGCACGCGAATGGAACGTGCCGGTGATGCAGATGACGGTGATCGACGTACGCGACGAACTGATCGCCTTCTACGAGCGTCGTGGCTACCAGCGGACCGGCATCAAGAAACCCTTCCCATATGGCGACGAACGCTTCGGCATCCCCAAGCGTGACGACCTGCGCTTCGAGATCCTGGAAAAACCGCTGGCCGGAGCGGCCGCGTGAGCGATACCTGGACCTTCGTGTGCGCCAGCAACGAGCTGCTGCCCGGTGAAATGAAGAGCGTGTTCGACGAGGTGACCGGCACCCCGATCGTGGTGTTCAACCTCGACGGCGAGCTGTACGCGCTGGAAGACCAGTGCACGCACGAGGAATTCGAGCTGTCCTCGGGCGAGTTCAACACCGCCGAAGGCAGCGTGGAGTGCGTGCTGCACGGCGCGCGCTTCGACGTACGCGATGGCCGCGCCCTGTGCGCACCGGCCTATACCCCGGTGCCCAAGTTCCCGGTGAAGCGCGAACACGACGCCGTCTGGACGCGCGACGACCGGGATTGAGGCGGCGCCCCGACCTGGGGGTACCCTCCCTGGGCTGGATCTGCAGGAGGCCCCGCAAGGGCCTTCGCAGGGCGTTCCCCGGCCGCCCCGGCGTCCCGCAGCACCCCGTACATGCGAATCATTATCGTTGATGTTATTCTACGTAACATCTTCGTAACGACTTCGCCCTCGCGCCATGGCATCGCCCGCGCCCACTGCCACGTTGTGCCAGCTCGCCCGCCAGGGGTGGCCACTGGCCGTGGCCGTGCTGCTGACGCTGCTGCTGGGCTGGTCGGCGCTGCACGAAGGACGCAGCAACGCCCCGACTACCCAAGGGTGGCAGGCACATGCCGAAGGGTTGCGCCAGGTCATGCCATTGCCGGCGCCGTCGGCGGACGAGTGCCCGCAACATGCTGCACCTGCACCGGAGCCGCCGCTTGAGGGTGAGGGCAACACGCCCTGCACCGGAGTGGCACTCCTGCGCGCGCCCCTGGTCGCACATATCCCGCTATGGCGCTCCGATGCCCTGCGCCGGCAACTGCACGATCCCGCACTGCGCTTGAACCCCGGCCACGCACCGCCCGCACCGCACGCCAGCTGAGGCGCCCTGCGGCTGTTGCCGTGCGCCTGAAGTCGTTCGCCGCATCGCCGGGCATCAGCTCGGCTCTACAGAAGACGCTCCCTCCCTGTCGTCGCGCTGTCTGCGCTTCGGCCTTCGCCGTTTCCCGATCCACGCCACTACCCAAAGCCATGACCCACATCACGTCCCGCAAGCACGCCCCGCGCGTTTCCCTGCTCGCCACCGCCACCCTGGCCGCAGGCTTCGCGCCGCTGGCCGCGCAGGCTGCCGACAGCGCTGATGCCGCATCCAGCAAGGCCACCGACCTGGACAAGGTGCAGGTGCGCGGCAGCTGGTTCAATCCGTCCTCGCCGAAGTTCACCGCCGAACTGCTGGACACCCCCAAGTCAGTGTCGATCGTGTCGGAGAAGCTGATCGCCGAAACCGGTGCGACCAACCTGCAGGATGCGCTGCGCATGGTGCCGGGCATCACCTTCGGTGCCGGCGAAGGCGGCAACCCGACCGGCGACCGCCCCTTCATCCGTGGCTTCGATTCGCAGAGCAACGTCTTCGTCGACGGCCTGCGCGACGTCGGCTCGCAGACCCGCGAGATCTTCGATCTGGAGCAGGTGGAAGTGGTCAAGGGCCCGAGCTCGGCCTACGGTGGCCGTGATTCCGGTGGTGGCAGCCTGAACCTGGTGAGCAAGACGCCGAAGCTGAAGAACGAGACCAGCGCCAGCATGGGCGTCGGTACCGACAGCTACGCACGCGGCACCGTGGATGCCAACTACGTGCTGGGCGATGGCATCGCCGCCCGCCTGAACCTGATGAAGCACGAGTCGGACATCCCCGGCCGTGACGCTGCCAATGTCAGCCGCTGGGGCATCGCACCGTCGATCGCGTTCGGCCTGAACGGCCCGGCGCAGCTGATCGCCAGCCACTACCACATGCAGAGCGATGACCTGCCGGACGCGGGTGGCTTCCCGTATGGCAACCCGAACGGGGCGCCGGCCTCGAAGTGGGTCGATGGCCGCCCGATGGTGCCGGACCGCAACAACTACTACGGCCTGGTCGATCGTGACTTCCAGCGCACCCGCGCCGACATCAGCACCCTGGATGCCAGCTACGATTTCGGCGGCCACAAGCTGCGCAACATCGCGCGCCTGGGCAACACCAGCAACGATTACCTGTGGACCCAGCCGGACGACAGCCAGGGCAACCCGAACAACTACGGCACCCTGTGGCGCCGTACCAACGCCCGCGCCGTCGACGTCAAGAGCTTCGCCGACCAGCTGGGCCTGACCGGTGCCTTCCAGACCGGCGCGCTCAAGCACAGCTACAGCGCTGGCGTGGAATACAGCGACGAGAAGATGACCCGCGGCAGCTACCTGATGACGCCGGGCACCAGCAACCCGCTCACCGGCAACAGCAAGTGCCCGACCACCGGCGCGGCCACCGGTTACAACTGCACCGATTTCGCCAATCCGGATCCGCGCGATCCGTGGGCAGCCACCCATTCGGTGTACCGCAGCGACAAGGCACTGGACGTCGAGCAGCGCACCAGGACCACCTCCGCCTACGTGTTCGACACCATCGAGCTCAATGAGCAGTGGATGATCAACCTCGGTCTGCGCTACGACGACTTCCGCACCACCCTGACCACCCCGGTGGCCGGCAAGGCACCGACCCGCGTGCGCAACAGCAACGACTTCCTGAACTACCAGGCCGGTGTGGTGTTCAAGCCGGCCGCCAACGGCAGCATCTACCTGTCGTGGGGCACCTCCTCGACCCCGCCGGGCATGGACGGTGGTGACGGTTCGGACGGCCTGAGCGCCGCCGTGGCCGACCTCAAGCCGCAGGACACCAGGAACCTCGAACTGGGCACCAAGTGGGACCTGTTCGACCAGCGCCTGAACCTGACCGCAGCGATCTTCCACACCGTGATGAACAACGCACGCGTGACGGTCGACAACGGCACCAGCCAGAACGCCGGCAAGAAGGAGATCAACGGCTTCGAACTGGGCTTCACCGGCCAGCTGACCGACGCCTGGAGCCTGTACGGCGGCTACACCTACCTGGACTCGGAACTGAAGGACAACGGTTTCGTCTGTGGCGCACCGGTGGGCCGCACCTGCCCGTCCAACGTGTACGTGCCGTCGCCATACAACGGCAACGTGTTCCCGAACACTGCCAAGCACAGCGCCAACCTGTGGACCACCTACCGCTTCCCGATCGGCCTGACCATCGGCGCCGGCGCGTTCTACTCGGACAAGCAGTACGGTGATGTCGCCAACACCAAGTGGATCCCGAGCTACACCCGCTTCGACGCGATGGCCAGCTACGCGATCCAGGACAACATCAGCCTGCAGCTCAACGTGCAGAACCTGACCGACAAGACCTACTTCACCAAGGCCTATGCCTCGCACTACGCGAGCATCGCCCCGGGTCGCTCGGCCACTCTGGCACTGAACGTCAAGTTCTGATGTAACCGCGCTCCACCACGGCGGCAGGCGCTCCTGCCGCCGTTTTTGTTTCCGGCGATACTCACCCCATGGCACCCCGTACCCCCATCGACAGCGACGCCCTGGCCGAGCTGCTCCAGCACGATCCACAGGCTGCGTTCGCACGCGTGCGCGACGCCGCACAGGCCGGGCAGGTCGATGCACAACTGCTGCTCGCGCAGATGCACATGGAAGGTAAAGGCACCGCGCAGGACGCCTCGGCTGCGCTGCTCTGGTACGAAACCGCCGCCAATAACGGCGCGCCGATGGCGATGAACATGCTCGGCCGCTGCCATGAGCTGGGCCAGGGCACCACGCCCGATCCCACGCTGGCCGCGGTGTGGTACCGGCGCGCGGCCGACACCGGGCTGGACTGGGGCCTGTACAACCTGGCCAACCTGCTGGCCACCGGCCGCGGCGTGCCCCAGGACCGCGCGCAGGCACTGGCCCTGTACACCCGTGCCGCGCACCTGGGCCATGCCAAATCGATGAACCTGCTGGCCCGGCATCTCGAAGACGGGCTGGATACCGCGGCTGATCCGCAGGCGGCGCTCGCCTGGTACCAGCGCGCGGCCGAGGCCGGTGATTTCCGCGGCCAGGCCAACTACGCCTCGATCCTGCTGCAGGCCGGCCAGGTCGAGCAGGCCGTGCACTGGCTGCGGCTCGCCCTGGCGCACGGCAGTCCGGCGTTCATGGCGCACATCGTGCCGGAACTGGCCGCGTCGCCGCATCCCCAGGTGCGCGCCCTGATCGCACCGCCGTCCCTCTGAGGAGTCCCGCATGCTGCTGCACATCCCCGACATTCTCAGCGCCGACCAGGTCGCCGGCTTCCGGCGCCGCCTCGACGACACCGATTGGACCGATGGCCGCGAAACCGTGGGGCATCTGGGCGCACAGGCCAAGCACAACCAGCAGCTGCCCGAGGCTTCCCCGCTGCGCCGCGAACTGGGCGAGATCATCCTCGTCGCGCTGGCCCGGCACCCGCTGTTCTTCAGCGCCGCGCTGCCGCTGAAGTACCTGCCGCCGCGCTTCAACCGCTACAGCGGTGGCGGCGCCTATGGCTACCATGTCGATGGTGCGGTGATGAACCTGGCCAATGGCGAGCAGCTGCGCTCGGACATCTCCTGCACCCTGTTCCTGTCCGCGCCCGAGGAGTACGAAGGCGGCGAGCTGATCATCAGCGACACCTACGGCGAGCACGAAGTGAAGCTGCCGGCCGGCGACCTGGTCGTGTACCCGTCCAGCAGCCTGCACCAGGTGCGGCCGGTTACCCGTGGCGCACGCGTGGCTTCTTTCTTCTGGGTGCAGAGCATGATCCGCGACGACGTGCAGCGCCGCCTGTTGTGGGAAATGGATGGCTCGATCGAGCGCCTGCGGCAGACCGGCGGCGACGCCGAGGCGATCCTGCAGCTGACCGGCGTGTACCACAACCTTTTGCGGCGCTGGAGCGAAGTCTGAGCCTTGCCGGGCCGGCCTGCGGCATTTTGGCAATCATTCTCATTTGCAACAGCTAACGGCTCTCATTACAATCACGCCCCGTTGATGCCGGCCGCTGCCGGCAGACCCCTGGGGACCCCTGCTTGCTGCGTCCGCTTCGCCCTCGCCCACTCATCCATCGCAAGATGGGCACCGCCATGCGCGGCCAGCGTCCGGCGCTGGCCAGCCTGCTGGCATGGGTGGCGATGCTGGCGTTGCTGCTGGGCACCCTGCCACTGCTGCCACAGGCCCAGGCCGGAATGGCCATGCAGATGCCGCTGGAAGAGCGCGGTGGCGAAAGCCCCCTGCAGGAAGAGGCGCCGGCCAAGCTGCGCCGCTGTGCCGCCACCCCGGTGAAAGCGGCCGAGCAGGCACACCCGCCGTTGCTGCTGGCCAGCCACTGGCTGCGCACTGAACTCGAACTCGTA
>NZ_JAOCGL010000040.1:0-32871 GCF_029842485.1 Stenotrophomonas sp. GD03777 | reverse complement strand
CCAACAGGGGCAGCTCCGGCAACTGAAGGCGCAGGCTCGGCAGGTTGCCGGCATGATCGAGATCGTCGTGACTGATCAGCACGCGGTCGGGCCGTGCCTGCCCCAGCGCGCGCAATGACGGAACCAGGACCCGCTCACTGCCCTCACCCCCGATCGGCGGTCCCACGTCGTACCAGAGCGCATGCCGCGCGGTGCGCAGCAACACCGCCGTGCCCTGCCCGACGTCGTGTACCAGCAGCTCCAGCTCCCCCTCGGCCGGCCGCTCGCGCAATGGCCACAGCAGCGGCAGGCACAGCAGGAGGCCAGCCAGCCCGCCCCCGGCACCACGTGGCAGCAGCCACCAGAACACGCCCAGCAGCGCCGCCGGCACTGCCCAGGCCGGTGCCTCGGCCAACCACCACATCGCCTGTGGATGCGCCGCCAGTGGCTGCAGGGCCTGCCAGCTGGTTTCGAACAACCACGCCGCTGCACGCCACGCCCAGCACCCGGCGCCGTCATGCAGCACCTGCAGGGCGGTGCCCAGCAGTGACAAGGGCACCACCAGCAATGTCCACCACGGGATGACCGGGAGGTTCACCAGCGGCCCCAGCCAGGCGGTGCCACCGAACAAGGCGATGCCCAGCGGCAACAGGCCGACGCTGGCCACCCCTTGTGCGGCCAGGAACCCGCGCAGGTTGGCGACCACCCCACGCGGACGTCCCTGCGGCAGGCACCAGACCAGCCACAGGACGCCGCCGAAGCTGAGCCAGAAGCCCGCGGACAGCACTGACAGGGGCGCCGGCAGCAGCAGCGCCAGCGCCGCCAGGGCAAGCCCCTGCACGAGACCCAGTGGGCGCCGCCCGCTACGCGCCAGCGCCACCAGCCCGATCATCAGTGCGGTGCGCACGGTCGGCAATTCACCGCCAGCCAGCACCGCATAGCCCGCTGCGGACAGGGCCGCAGCGCAGGCCGCCGCCTGGGGGCGTGGCCAATGCCGGGCCAGCAGCGGACACAGCCACCACAGCCCTCGGCACAGCAACGCCCCCAGTCCCGCCACCACCCCGACATGGAACCCGGAAATGGCCACCAGATGGGTCAGGCCCAGCGCCCGCAACTGATCCCAATCGGCGTCGGACAGGCCACGCGTATCGCCCAGGGCAAGCGCCTGCACGAAGCGCGCAGCTGGATGGGCCACCTGCACGGCGATGGCGGCGCTGGTGCGTTCACGCCATGCCGGCAGGCCATGCGCGGCCTGAAGCTCGCACGCGCTGGCCGGCGCCCGCACCGTGCCGTTGCCGGACACGCCGCGCAGCAGCGCATGGCGTTCACCGTCGAAACCACCGGGATTGATCCGCGAACGCGGCGCCCGCACGCGCAAGGCCAGATGCCACTGCGCGCCGGCCAGGACCTGATGGCGCCCACGCCCGGCGTCGGTGGCGTCAGCGGCACGCCAGGCATCGTTCCAGGTGACCTGCAGGCGCTTGCCGCGCAGCGATGGCAGTTCGCTGCTCTCGCTGACCTGCAGCAGGAAGCGGGTGTGCGCGGCTCCATGGTCCGGCAGATCGATGACCCGTCCACTGACCACCACATCCCGTGCTGGCTGGCCTGGCGGCAGCTGTTCCTGCATTGCCCAGTGCCCATGCATCGCCGTCCATCCGGCGCCCAGCAGCACGACCGCGGGCAGGCGCCCCCGCCAACGCAGGCCCCACCCCGCCATGCCAAGCACGATCATCACCGTGCTGACCCACAGCGGCGGCAGCCGCGGCAGCTGCACGCAGGCCAGCGCCCCCAGTGTCAGCGCCGCAGCGGCGCCACTGCCCAGCAAGGGAGACGGGGAAAGCTGGACGGCCATGGGTCCAGCCTGCCGCTACCGGCGGCAGCTTGCCTATCGGGACTTGCCCCGCAAACGCGTCAGCGCCGGACGCTACCGCGATGGAAATTGACCCGGAAGCTTGCGCCGCCTCCCGCAGCCTCACCGACACTGACCGAGCCACCGTGGTGCTGCACGATCTCCTTCACCAGGTGCAGGCCCAGGCCACTGCCGCTGCCCGCCGCGCGCAGGCGATGGAACGGCTCGAAGATCGCCTCGCGGTCGCTCACTGGAATGCCCGCACCCTGATCGCTGACCTCCAGCAAGCCGCGCGCATCCAACCGCACGCAGATGGTGCCACGGCCACCACCATGCACGATCGCGTTGTGCACCAGGTTGGCAATCACCCGCCCCAGCGCCAGACTGTCGCCGTGGATCCACACCGGCGCTTCCGGCGCGTCCACTTCGAATCCATAGCCGGCACCCACCACCAACGGCGCCAGGTCCGCGGCTGCCTCACGCACCAGCAGGGCCAGGTCCAGCCGCTGCAATGCGCCGACATTGCGGTCAAGGCGCTGCAGATCGAGCAGGTGCTCGGCAACATTGCCCAGCCGCGCCACGTCGGTCAGCAACTGCGACTTCAGCTCGCCCTGCGGCAGCTGAGACAGTCTCGCCTGCACCACGGCGATCGGCACGCGCAATTCGTGCGCCGCGTCGGCGAGGAACTTGTCGCGCGCTGCATAGCCCTGCTGCACCTTGTCGATGGCATCGTTGAAGGCTTCCACCAGCGGCGCCACTTCCGTGGAGACCAGCCGCGCATCCAGCCGCGCACCGGGCTGGCCGATATCCAGTTCCTTGGCCTGCTGCGCAGAACGGCGCACGCCGCGCATGGCACGGTGGATGACGGTCGGCATCACAAGCAGGGTGACCACGATCAGTGGCAGGAAGAACCACAGGCCGATCAGGCGCAGCACCATCAGGGCGCCATCCAGCAGCCCGCCCTTGGGCGCGCCACCGACCATCACGGTGATGCGGCGCCCGTCCTCGTTGCGGATCATCACCCGCGCCACGTCCAGATAGGGGGGCACCAGCGAGCCCAGTTCCGTGGCGCCCACGGTCGGCAGCCGCGCGAGCATCGGCGCGTGGATGGCTGGGATGGTGCCGCGCTCGAGCCACATGCCCTTGTCATCCACCGCGGCGAACCAGAGATTTCCCCCGGCGTTGGCATCGAGCTTGTCCCAGCGCGCCTGGTCCAGCACCAGGCGCCCGCCTTCGCTGTGCACCGCCTTGGCCACCGCCTCGGCAACGAACATGTCCATGCCCCAGGAGTCCTTGTCACCCCAGGTCAGGATCAATGCGACCACCGCGAACAGTACGGTGAAGGCCTGCGCCAGGAACAGGCGCCAAGCCAGGCCAAGGGTGATCGAACGGATCGGACGGGCCATCTCAGGCCTCCGCCAGCAGGTAGCCGACGCCGCGGATCACATGGATCTCCACCCCCGCCCCGGCCTGCTGCAGCGCTTTGCGCAGCTTGGAGATATGCGCATCGAGTGCATTGGATTGGATCTCATCATCGAACCCGTACACTGCAGCCTCCAGGGCACTGCGGGTAACCGTGCGGCCCTGCCGCATCGCCAACGCCTGCAGCACCAGCACCTGCCGACGTGGCAATGCCAGGGGCTGGCCCTCCACCTGTGCCTGCAGCGATTCGAAATCGAACTCGAGCCGCCCCAGCCGCAGGCTCGGCGTCACCATCGTCGAAGGCCTGCGCGATACCGCGCGGATGCGTGCCATCAGTTCCTCGATCGCCACCGGCTTGACCAGATAGTCATCGGCACCGACGTCCAGGCCTTCGACCTTGTCCGACAGCGTCCCCTTGGCGGTGAGCATGATCACCGCCAGGTTCGGCCGCAGCGCACGCGCCGAGGCGACGAATCCGGCGCCATCGCCATCGGGCAGCTGGCGATCGAGCAGCAGCAGCTGGTGCACCGGTTCGCGCAAGGCGAGCGCGGCCTCGGCCAGGCTGCCGACCACATCGGCGACCACGCCCTGCCGCTCCAGGCCCGATTGCAGGGCGCGGGACAGATCAGGATCGTCTTCGACCAGGAGGATGCGCATCAGGGACTCGTCAACCGGAAACGCTGCCGATCATAGTGCCTGGCGCCGTGATTTTGCGCCCATGCATGCCGAACGCGCGGGCGCAATGTTCTGACAATGTTGCCCCGTCACCATGCGCAGCCATCCCCTGCAACGTGGCTGATCGATGCCGTCGCTGTCCCCGCACCTGCTGCGCCCGCTACTGCTCACCACGGCCCTCGGCGTGCCGTTGCTCGCCCATGCTGCCGGGCAGAACCCCGGCGTGCAGGCCGGTATCAGCGCTGGCGCGACCTCCGGTGCGTACGCGCACTATGACGTCAAACCGCTGGTGGTACCGGCCATCGCCTGGCAGGGCGAGCGCTTCTTCGCCAGCCCCGGCTCACTTGGCATGTACCTCTACAAGGATCAGGGGTGGCGGCTGTCGGCGGCGGTCACGCCCTACACCCTGCGCTTCAAGACCGGCGACGTGAATGATGCTCAGCTGCGCCGCCTGCACAGCCGGCAGATGTCGGCCATGGCGGGCATCAACGGTGAGTACAGTGCCGACTGGGGCATGGTCGAGGCCAGCGTGATGCGGGACGTGACCGGCCATGGCGGTGGTATCGAGTCGCGCCTGCATTACAGCCATCCGATCCAGGCAGGCCGCTTCACCTGGGTGCCGCGGGTGGGTGTCGTGCATTCCAGTGCACGGCTGCTCGACTACTACTACGGCATCAGTGACGAAGAGGCACTGCGCTCAGGCCTTGCCAGCTACCGTCCGGGTAGTGCCACCTCACCGAGTCTGCAGATCGCGGTCAGCACGCCACTGGGCATGAAGTGGCGCGCGACCGGCGTGGTGGCCAACCAGTGGTTCGGCGATGCAGTGAAGGACAGCCCGATGGCACGACGCGGCACGCAGACCTCGGCCTTCATTTCCCTGATGCGCTCGTTCTGAACGAGCGCCCCCGCTACGGACAAGGACCCCCATGGCCTCCGTCTTCCCCACCGCAGACGCTCACGCGATCCTGCGTGCACCGGACCTGGACAGCGCAGAACGCGCCTATCTGGGACTGATGCCCGACCTTGAACATGTGAATGCACTGGCCCGCCGTGCAGTGGGCCTGTCACGCGTTGCCGACGCGGCACGCGGCTATGCGTTGTCGATGACTCTGGTCGGACTGCGCCTGCAGGAGCTGGAGATGGGCGAGCCAACGGCCAGGGAACATCGCCAGGCCACCCTGCGCAGCCTGCGCCAGGCCTTCAGCGCCTGACAGCACCCGCACAGGCACTGCCGCCGCACCAGCGGCAGCGGGAGCCATCGGGTCAGCAGGTCCCGCCACCCGGCAGGCCCGGCGCGGCAGCGTCGTTCAGCGCAGCGTGGTCCACGCCAGCAGCGCGCTCAGGATTGCGACCCAGATCACTGCCTTGAACGTGCCTTCCAGCATGTTGCCGCCGAACAGGCGTTCCAGGAGCGGATTGGGCCTGGACACCGGGACGTGATCACTCATGCGGCAGTTCCTTGCAGTAATTGCGCAGTTGCGCAGTAGCGCCGAGTCTACGCCTGCGCGGCCCGGATTCATCGCCATCTGCCTGCCTTTGGCGGCCCAATCCCCGCCTTCGTCGCAGGCCGGCTGCGGTGCCCGGCCGACCATGCCAGTCTGCACGCACTTTCCCGCTGGAGCACCGTGCCATGCCGATGCTTGCCCTGATCCTGCTGTTCTCCAGCCTGTTCGGCGACGGCTGCGGGCCCACCGAGGATGCCCTGCGCAGCCAGATCCTGCGCAACGAAGATCGGCAGGCCATGCATGAAGCGCAGCCCCTTCAGCTCTATCACCTGCGCCAGGACCGCGTGCTGCGGCTGGGCAGCCAGCAATCGCCAGACGACACTGGCGCCAGCCCTCATCCTGCGCTGGCCCGGGTAGGTGTGGCGCAGCTGTGGGAACGCGTCGACGGCCACTGGCGCATCCAGCGTTCGATCAGCATTACCCACTGATTTCATGCCACTGAACCGGCACGGATGCAGCTTCGCGGGAACGCCAGGCTCCCCGGAACGAAAAAAGCCGGCCCCGGGGCCGGCTTTCATCGTTTCCACCACTTCACCGGCAACGCCGGGAGCAGGTGGTGGGCGGTACAGGGTTCGAACCTGTGACCCCTACCATGTCAAGGTAGTGCTCTACCGCTGAGCTAACCGCCCATCTTGTTCTTGCCGCCCGAAGGCTGGCCTTGTTACGTAAAAACCCGGCGCCAGGGCCGGGCTTTGCAGTTCACGACAGCCCTCTTCCGAGGACTTCGTGGTGGGCGGTACAGGGTTCGAACCTGTGACCCCTACCATGTCAAGGTAGTGCTCTACCGCTGAGCTAACCGCCCGTTTTGCTTCTGCATTTCCGCGATTGCGTCGGTGCAGGCCGCGTATATTACGGATGCGGGCCGTGAAGCGCAACACTTTTGTGAAGATGATGCTGCACTGCCACGTTCAGCCCAGGCTGGCTTCCTTCAGCTGCCGGATCTGGTCACGCACCCGTGCGGCATCTTCGAATTCCAGGTCCTTGGCGTGCTGGTACATCTGTTGTTCCAGCGCCTTGAGACGGGTCGCCAGCTGCGCCGGAGACAGCGAACGATAGTCGGCCGCTTCTTCGGCCACACTCGCCCGGCCCTTGCCCTTACCCTTCTTGGCTTCCTTCTCGGCGGCATCCGAACGCGCGCCTTCGAGGACATCGACGATCGGGCGCGCCACCGAGCGCGGCACGATGCCATGTTCTTCGTTGTACTCGACCTGCTTGGCACGGCGCCGGTCGGTCTCATCGATCGCCGCCTGCATCGAGCGGGTGATCTTGTCGGCGTACAGGATCGCCTTGCCGCGCACATTGCGTGCGGCGCGGCCGATGGTCTGGATCAGCGAGCCGGTGGAGCGCAGGAAGCCTTCCTTGTCGGCATCGAGGATCGCCACCAGCGATACCTCGGGCATGTCCAGGCCTTCACGCAGCAGGTTGATGCCGACCAGCACGTCGAACTTGCCCAGGCGCAGGTCGCGGATGATCTCCACGCGCTCGACCGTATCCACGTCCGAGTGCAGGTAGCGCACGCGGATACCGTGTTCGGTGAGGTACTCGGTGAGGTTTTCAGCCATGCGCTTGGTCAGCGTGGTGACCAGCACGCGGTCGCCCGCCTTGATGCGCGCGTTGGCCTCGCTCATCAGGTCGTCGACCTGGGTACCGACCGGCCGGATCTCCACCACCGGGTCGATCAGGCCGGTTGGGCGCACCACCAGTTCGGTGATCTCGTCACCGGCTTCACGCAGTTCATAGGGCCCGGGCGTGGCCGACACGTAGATGCTGCGCGGGCAGCGCTCCTCCCATTCCTCGAAGCGCAGCGGGCGGTTGTCCAGCGCCGACGGCAGGCGGAAACCGAACTCAACCAGGGTTTCCTTGCGCGAGCGGTCACCCTTGAACATGGCGCCGATCTGCGGAATGGTCACATGCGATTCATCGATCACCAGCAGCGCATCCGGCGGCAGGTAGTCGAACAGGGTCGGTGGCGGCTCGCCGGCATTCTTGCCGGTCAGGTGCCGGGAGTAGTTCTCGATGCCGTTGCAGTAACCGACCTCGGCCATCATTTCCAGGTCGAACTGCGTGCGCTGCGCCAGGCGCTGCGCCTCCACCAGCTTGTTCTGCGCGTAGAGCTGCTCGAGCCGCTCCTTCAGCTCTACCTTGATCGTCTCGATCGCCGCCAGCACGCGCTCGCGCGTGGTCGCATAGTGGGTCTTCGGGTAGACCGTGAAGCGCTGCATGTTGCGCAGCGTCTCGCCGGTGAGCGGATCGAACAGGGTGATCTTCTCGACCTCGCCATCGAACAGTTCGAGGCGCAGTGCTTCGCTGTCCGACTCGGCCGGGAACACGTCGATCACTTCGCCGCGCACGCGGAAGGTACCGCGCTGCAGCTCGTACTCATTGCGCGTGTACTGCAGCTGGGTCAGGTGGTTGATCAGGTCGCGCTGGTCGATGCGCTCGCCCTTGGACAGGATCAGGCGCAGCGAAAGGTAGTCTTCCGGCGCACCCAGGCCATAGATCGCGGACACCGTGGCCACCACGATCGCGTCCGGGCGCGACAGCAGGGTCTTGGTCGCGGCCAGCCGCATCTGCTCGATGTGTTCGTTGATCGAACTGTCCTTCTCGATGAAGGTGTCCGACGACGGCACGTAGGCTTCGGGCTGGTAGTAGTCGTAATAACTGACGAAGTACTCCACCGCGTTGTGCGGGAAGAACGCCTTGAACTCGCCATACAGCTGCGCCGCCAGCGTCTTGTTCGGTGCCATGATCAGCGTCGGCTTCTGAACGTTCTGGATGACGTTGGCGATGGTGTAAGTCTTGCCCGAGCCGGTCACGCCCAGCAGGGTCTGCTTGGCGATGCCGGCCTCGAAGTTGCTGGTCAGCTTCGCGATGGCGTTGGGCTGGTCGCCCGCCGGCGAATACGGCGAGACAAGTTCAAAACTGTCGCTCATGGTGTTGCCAGTTCCCGGGAAGGGTCAGTATACGGGGCGAGGGGTGACGGCCGGCTGAGGGGTCTCCGGGCAGACCGCTACGGGGATTCCCGATGGCGGCCGCACAGCCGGGCGCGGAGGCTGGATGCATGCGCACTGCCCAAGCCCCCTGCCCGCTCGGCCCCCGCTCTGCGCGGGGCGTGCACCTGACCGAACTGCTGGTGGTCATCACTGTGCTGGCGGTGCTGCTGGCCGCGTCCTGGCCGGCGTTGCAGCCCCTGCTGCTGCGGCAACGCGCCGATGCACTGCAACTGACCCTGCATGCCAGCCTGTCCGGCGCACGCAGCGAGGCCGTGCGCAGACGGGAGCTGATCGGCCTCTGCGCCAGTGTCGACGGCCGGCACTGCAGTGACGACTGGAGCGCCGGCTGGATCATCTACCGCAGCGGCGACCAGCGCGGGGAGCCTGCCTCGCCGGAGGCGATCCTGAGCCACCACACCGGGCGCTCGGACGTCTCGATCCTTGCCCAGGCCAGCAGCGGGCGTCCGCTGCTGTTCTTCCAGGCAGATGGACGCAGCCCGGGGGCCAACCTGACCCTGCGCATCTGCGCGGGCAACCAGCTGCATGGCGCATTGATCGTCAACAATGGCGGCCGCGTCCGGAGTGAGCGCGTGAACCGCGATACACCCTGCTGAATGCCTGCGCAGAAAAGCAGAAGCCGCGATTTCTCGCGGCTTCTGTAGTATCTGGCGCCCGAAGTTGGACTCGAACCAACGACCCCCTGATTAACAGTCAAGTGCTCTAACCGGCTGAGCTATTCGGGCGGGGAGGCGCATTGTACTGGTCGATTACAGGAAGATCAACACCTGTTTCACCAGCAGCTGGCAACGCCACCGTCGGCCGTCTTGCGGTTGGCCTGGTCCACGCTCAACTTGCCACAGCTGTCCTTGGCCTGCGTGCCCTGCGGGGTGGCGGTGATGGTGAAGCTGGTGCCGTCTCCCTTGTAATCCAGGTTGTAGCGCGCAGTCCCTCCATCACGCGGCGACACCTTGGTCGGCAGTGCGTAGCCGGTGTAGGAGTTGTTGCTGGTGTGGTAGCGCTCCGCACGCTGCGCATACTCGGCCAGGTCCGCCTTCACCACGGCGCGATGCGATCGGCGCACGTACTCCTGGTAAGACGGAATGGCGATCGCCGCCAGGATGCCGATGACGATCACCACGATCATCAATTCAATGAGCGTGAAGCCAGCCGCGCGGCGAGGCATGGGAGTGTGCAACATGGGCGTGGATCCTCGCACTTGGGTTACTGGAGCTGGCGCCAGGACTGGCGACCGCACGGGTAAGGCAGATACAGCGACTGGCTGCCCGCAGCACCCACCGCCATCCAGCAGGAGCTGCCACCGGGCGGTGCCTTGTTGTCCGTCGGACGTGGCAACACCGACAGCGAAACGTCACGCACCGGCGCGGTTCCTCCTGTCTTCAATGCAATGGCCGCGGTGCCGGAGGCGGGTCGGCTGCCGGTCGGCGAGCCATAACGGACGTTCTCCAGCATCGGCAGGCCGCTGATCGACGACAACCCGAACAGCCAGTTCGAACCACTGGTCGAACAACCAACCGTTTCCATGTTGGGTACATAGGTCGGCATGAAGACAATGCCACTGACCAGGATCGGGTTACCTACTGCGCGTTCACCGTTGCCGGCAGGCAGCTGGATCATCCAGCCGCGGGCGTTGGCCGGCGCCGCACCCGCGGTGATCTTGCGCTCATCAACGCCTGCAGCGGCGGCCGCGGCCGTGTACGGAACCAGGTTGGCAGCGGTCACCGTCGAGGTCACCGTCTTGCCCGACAGATCGTTCACGGCGTACAGCGCCTGCTGCGACTTGTCATCCTTGTCGCTGGTGAAGGAGAAGCTGCCGGTGCCGAAGTAAAGCATCACGCCGCCCGAAGGACCGGTCGCGGCGGTCATGCCTCCGGTGATCGGCTGACGGTAGGTCCTGTTGGAGGAGTCCCGGGCAACCTGGCTGGTGAACATCGGCACGGTCAACGTGGTATTCGCACTGCTGGTCAGGTCGAACTTCCACACGGCGCCACGCTGATCGGCGGCATAGACGGTGTCGGCCAGGCCATCACGGCCGCGCGCATCCTGGTTGGTACCGGTCCAACGATCGACAACGACCACATTGCCCAATCCGTTGTCACCGGAGATGCCAGCGCCCGAGGTACCCTCGACGGCTTCGATCATCCGGATGTCGCCACTGGCCATATCGACCACGAACAACACCGCCTTGCCGTTGGCGCTGCCGTAGCCATTACCGAAGATCGCCTTCCAGGCCACGCCGGTGCCACTCTTCACCGGCACGATCACCGGCTTGCCCAGCACGAAACCGATGTTGTTGCGCACCTCATCCCGCAGCGACGAATTGATGTCACTGATTTCCCACAGCACGTTGCCGGTGCCGAAGCTGCCCGGCGTGGTGACGTCCAGTGCGAACACCGAACGGCCACCCGCACCCGTGGTGCCTACCAGGCTGGTCTGCCAGGCGGTGCCGTTGAACGTATCGGACACCGTCACCGGACCATCGACGTAGTAACGATGACGGAAGGTCTGGTCGGCCGTGTCGGACTTGTAGGGGAACAGCAGGTTGGCCATGTGACCCAGCGCGGTGGCCGGGATGTAGGCAAAGCTCTCCGTGCCACCGGTGCCGTCCTGCTTGGCATCGGCCTTCATGCCGCCGTCGAAGGCGTGCAGCATGCCGTCATTGGCGCCGACATAGACCATGTACCGTTGCAACTTGGCCTTGGTGGCCAGGTAGTCCGTATAGCTCTTTGCGTAGGTGCCACCCAACTGGCGGTAACCGTAGTCGTCCAGCGGCGAGCTCACCACCGGCGCCGAATTGACGATGTCACCCAGCGGCGTGGTGCGGTCACGATACTTGCCACCGTTGCGGACTTCGGTCGAGCTGTCGGCACTGAGATAGTTGATCGCGCTGGCCAGATCAGCCTTGATCGCCGTCAGCTTGTCGGTGGAGCACACCAGCATCGTCGCGTACTTGCCGTCAGGCTTGCTGCACAGGTCCTGCAGGCTGATGCGGGCGCTGTTGAAATCCACCGGCGAACCCAGCTTGTTGGCGACGATCCGGCGGCCGGACGATGTCAGGCGGCTGGAGGCTTCCCACACCTCGGTGAGCTCGGCCACCTGGTTGGCGTTGACCTTGACGCTGGACGCGGTCAGCTTGCTCGACCAATCAGTGCCGCTGTTGGTGATGTCATAACGCGGGGTGACCGCCAGCGAACCGGTACCGATGCGTGCACCACTGATACCGATCGTGCCTGAAGGCGACGCACCACCGGTGATCGAGGACAGTACCCGGCGCATGGCCTCGGTGACGTCGGCCGGCGTCTGCGCATTGATGAACTCGCCACGGCTGTTGACGGCCGCGTGCCACAGTTCATCGATGACCGTACCGTCGTCGACATTCAGCGGGTTGCCGTTGCCAGCCCAGTTCGGCGGGTTCTTGTAGGGATCGTCGGTCGCTGCCTGGTTGACGCCGTAGATCTTGCCCTGCGCGCCCAGGGTCACGCCGTAAAAGTTCATGTGCAGGTCGGTCTGGCAGTCCAGGCGCTTCCAGTCCGGGCTGCTCTTGTCCAGCGAACTGCACTTGTCACTGACCGGCACCTGGCCGGCCGGGAAGCTGGTACCGGTGCGCAGGGGTGTGCGGGCGCCGGCATAGGCCGCCGCCGCGATGTCGGCGATGGTATTGCTGTAGCCATCGGCGAACGGAATGGACGGCAGGTGCGTGGAATTCACCGAGTCCGCATCACCGAACGATCCGTTGGGTGCATTGCCGGAGTTGGTGTAGCCGTCGGTGAACAGCATGCCGCCATTGCGCTGGCAGGCCAGCTTCACGGGGGCGTCGGCATCGGTACGACGGAACTGGTCGACCAGATATTCAACCGCGCGGCGGTTGGGCGTGCCGCCATTGCCAGTGAGCGTGTAGATCTGCTTGTAGAGATCGGCACGATTGGTGACCATGTCATACATGGTCGCGTTGCTGAGCTTGTTGATGGTGAAGTAGCCCACGCGCATCGTATCGACGCTCACCAGCGCCGCAGTCGACGAACCGACGATCGCCAGCACGCGGTTGCGGTGGTACTGGAACCAGTTGGCAAAATTCTGGATCGCGGCGTTGTAGGCGGCCGGGCTCGAGTAGTTGCCCGGCTTGATCTGGTAGCGGCGCATGTCGCAGCCCGGACCACAGGCACCCTTGATCACCGGGCGACTGGCGTCGTCGGTCTTGTATCCGTCCGGTGCAGGCGCTGCGGCCGGCAGGTAGAAGGTGGCCGGGAAGTAGCTGATCGCGTATGTGGTATTGCCGGTGTTGCTGATCGCAGCGGTCTTCCACCCGCCATCCCACCAGTTGTCGACATAGTATTCATTGCCGGTGCCGGACAGGTCGGGAATCCGCATGCCGCTGACGAACTGGAACTTCTCCGACGTCTCGGCGCGATTGACGGTCATGTTGTACACGGCATTGTAGCCGCGCTGCCCGGACCGGGGATCGGCGCGGGTCTGGGTGATCGAGGCATTCGGCCACAGCGTGCCGTCGGCATTGGTCCACGGCCGGTAGGTCACTGCCGGATTGAAGTAACTGGCGTTGTAGACATGCGAACGCGCGAAACCGTAGATGTCCAATGGCGGAATGGCCCGGCCCGGTGAATATTCCTTGTTGAATTCCGCGTGCGGGTAAAGGTAGAGGTAACAGTCCACCGAGTTGTTGGCACACGCCGAGCCCACGCTGAAGAAGCTTCCGTCGTTGTTGAAGAAGCTGTTGGTGTTGCTGTTCCAGCGCATGCGGCCGTCACCACCGGGGAACATGCGCTCGAAGTTCATCGAACCCGAATCGTCCACCGCCATGATGAACGCCGGTGTCGCGCGGGTCTGCACGTTCATCGGCTCCTGTGCCAGCACGCCCTGCGCCTGTGCGGCAAACAAGGTATGCGCCAGATAGCCGCCAGCGGCCAACACGGCAAGGCCAACGCCTGCCAGGATCCTGCGGTTGCGAGTGTTCATGGGTTCCCCACCCTCACAGCTTGAATACGGTATCGATCGCCGCACGCGACGTCGCATCACTGGTGGTATCACCGGCATAGGTCGTGATCTGGTAGACCGGCGTTGGCTTCTCCACCGACTTGCCCATGTCCAGCGCACCCTCCCCCTGGATGCAACCCTGGATCTCACGGACATAGATGGCCGGCTTGCTGCCCAGCTTGGTTTTCGCGACCCAGGCCGACGGATCGAAGCCGTCATCGCACTGCTGGCTGATGTCGGCGGACGCTACGGCCGGATTGGCACCGGCATCCTTGCGATTGGCGATGTTCTCCACCGCGTTCTCGGCGCTGCGTGCCGCGCCTTCGGCGTTCTGGAACGCCATGTTGGTCGCCCGGTAGCCGGCTGCCATGCGCTCCTGCATGCCGGCCACCTGCATGCCGATGACGCCCAGCAGGGCCAGCAGCACCAGCATGATCAGCGCGACGTAGAGAACGGCACCCTGCTGTCGTGCCTGGGCAACGAAGGGACGGCGTCGGGAGGAAGGATGAGTGCGCATGGTCGTCAGTTCCCGAACAAGCGGTTGCGCAGCGCAACGGACGCTTCATAGGCGCCCCGATGGCGCTGGTCGTAAGGATTGGCCGGGGCAAAGCCCACCCCGAGGATGGCCGGATAGGTGGCCGCGCTGCCCGGCGCCTCGGCCGACGCACGCTGCGGGCTGCGCGCCAGCAGGCCGACCTGCACCATGCCGACGCGGCGCCACTGCCCTGCGGCGGTGGCATCGGTACCGGTGCTGACCGCACTGGCCACGCGCTGGTCGACGATGCGACCGGTCGGCGGCGTGGGCAGGGCGATATCCGGGGTGGCATCCAGTCCGTACAGGAACTGCATGTTCTCGATGCCTTCCACCAGCTCCTCGCCATCGGCGTAGCCGCCGGCGCCATTCGCGCGTGCCCGGTAAAGCGCCGGCTCGCCATTGGGATTGGTCGCGATGTAGTACGCCATGCCATCGGCGCGATACAGCATGGTCATCGCGTTGTTGATCGAATAGTTGCTCAGGTCGACCTTGTCCACCTTCACCGTCGAACCGCTGATGGTGGCCGGGAACACGTCGGCACGGGTGCAGTCGGCTATGCCAAAGACCGTCGGCGCACCTGCGGCGTTGGCCTTCAGCCGGGCCATGCCATCACTGGAGACGGTCAGCGTGGTCGCGCCCGCGGCCACGGAGATGCCGGTCACCACGGCCCCTTCCGGACTCATCAGGCGCAGCACCAGGATGTCGCTGCCCGGCAGTGGCGCCGGCTTGAGGTTGGCGATGCTCTTCGGCACCGACTGCGCCGCGCTCCACGCGCGGCCCAGGGTCAGGGTGGCGCCCGGCGCCGTACCTGCCGCCTCATACCCCTGCACCGGAACCGAGAAATCCTGCGGGTCGCCACTGCCCGAGCTGATGCCCAGGTGATAACCCACATCGCCGGTGTTCTTGACCACATGGGCCTGGTCGTTGACGCAGCCGAAGTGGCCGGCCATGCGCAGGTCACGCTGCAGGAAGTCCAGCGCGAAGCGCGCGTTCTCCTGGGTACGGGCCGCACCTTCGGACAGGCGCGATGCCGCACGCGAGGCGATGAAGATCTGGGTGACGCCCAGCATCAGGACCAGGGCGATGACCATGGCGATCATCAGTTCGATCAGCGACAGGCCTCGGGTGCGCGAAATTGGACTCATGGGCATGTTCACAGGAAGGTCGTCAGGCCGAAGGTGGTAAGGCTGTCGGGGTCCTTCGGATCCCAGCGCTGGTCACCCCAGCTGATGGCCACGGTGACCTCGCCGGTGCTCTGCACGAAGGTCACCTGTGCGCTGGCCTTCTCGCCCAGCGTGCGTGCGACCTCGCACTGCCAGCGCGCGACGTTCGCCTGCGGCGTCACGGCGGCGCCGGTCGGCCAGGCGCAGGCGCCGCTGGGCTTCACCGAGCCGGCCGAGAACGAGGCCGAGGAATAGGCGCCACCGGCCAGGGTGTCGGTGCGCTGCGCGCGCATCAGTTCGATCAGGTCGTTGGCCAGGTTGGTCGCCTGGGTGCGGTAGTTCGCGCTCTGCACGAAGCGGACGTTGGTGGTCTGCAGCAGGGCGAAGCCCAGCAGCCCGAATGCCAGGATCAGCACCGCCACCATCACTTCGATCAGGCTGAAGCCCCCCTGCGACGAACGCGGGTGGGCCAGGTTGCGGCGGCTCATGAGCAGGTTCCCTTGGTCACCCGGACCTGGCCGGATTGGTTGATCGTCAACGTGCTTTTCGATTCGCCGGCCTTGCACGCATCCGGCGACAGCACCAGCGTCTGATCGGCGACCGCCCTGCGCCGGCCGCGCCCGTCGAAGGCGATGACCGCGCCCGGCGGGCCAACTACGCTCAGCTGCGGATTGCCCTGTGAAAAGCGCAGCGCGACGTCATTGCTGCCCATCTGGCCGTCGCCATCCAGGTCGGACCAGGCCAGCACCCCCTTGGACCAGTCGCCATCACAGGCTTTGCCATCGGCGCTGCCACAGACGCCGCCACCGTTGCTGTTGCGGATGCCTTCGCTGCGGGCCAGGTTGGCCAGCGCGATCAGCTCGTTGTTGGCGGTCGCCAGCCGGTTCGAGCGGATCATGCCGCGGAAGCTCGGATAGGCGATCGACGCCAGGACCACGAAGACGGCCAGCGTGACCATCAGTTCAACCAGCGTGAAGCCGTTTTGCCGGCGCAAAGACATTGGACGCTCCCCAGCGTGTTGGTGGCCACGATGGGCCATCGCCCCGCCACCGGCAAGCGGCGGCAGGATGAACGGTCAATCCGGGGCGACGGGCGTCAAAGGCTTGACGACCCGCCCTTCCCTGCCAGTGCCGGCGCGATCCCCATCGCGCCGGCCCGGGTTCAGGCCAGCACCTGGTAGCAGGGCTGGTACTCGCCGGAGATCTTCATCCGGCGCTGTTCGACGAAGGCGCGCAGCAGCGCATCCAGCGCCTGCATCATGTCCGGGTCGCCGTGGATCTGGAACGGCCCGAACTGCTCGATGCGGCGCATGCCGTCTTCCTTCACGTTGCCGGCGACGATGCCCGAGAACGCGCGGCGCAGGTCGGCCGCCAGCGCGTGCGGGGCACGCCCGTGGTGCAGGTCCAACGCCGCCATCGCTTCGTGGGTGGGTACGAACGGCTGCTGGTACTCCCACGGAATCTCGATCGACCAGTTGAAGAAGAACGAGTCCTTCTGCGCCAGGCGGTGCTCGCGCACGCGCTTGATGCCAGTGGCCATCTTCTTCGCAACCGCCACCGGGTCGCCGATGATGATCTCGTAGCGCTCGGCAGCCGCATCGCCCAGGGTCAGGCGGATGAAGCGATCAATCTGCTCGAAGTACGGCGCCGCTACCGTCGGGCCGGTCAGGATCAGCGGGAACGGCAGGTCCTTGTTCTCCTCGCGCAGCAGGATGCCGAGCAGGTACAGGATCTCTTCGGCGGTGCCGACGCCACCGGCGAACACGATGATGCCGTGCCCGATGCGGACGAAGGCCTCAAGGCGCTTCTCGATGTCCGGCATGATCACCAGGTGGTTGACGATCGGGTTCGGCGACTCGGCGGCGATGATGCCCGGCTCGGTCAGGCCGATGTAACGCGTCACGGTACGGCGCTGCTTGGCGTGGGCGATGGTGGCACCCTTCATCGGGCCCTTCATCGCGCCCGGGCCACAGCCGGTGCAGATGTCCAGGCCGCGCAGGCCCAGTTCATAGCCCACCTGCTTGGTGTACAGGTATTCGTCGCGCGAGATCGAGTGTCCGCCCCAGCACACCACCAGGTTCGGATCACCCGGATTGAGGATGCGCGCGTTGCGCAGCAGGCCGAACACCGCGTTGGTGATGCCCTCGGATGACTCCAGCTCGGCCGCGTAGGCCGGGCCCATTTCGATGGCCATGTAGGCCAGGTCGCGCACGACGGCGAACAGCAGTTCGGCGACGCCGCGGATGATCTCGCCGTCGACGAAGGCCATCGCCGGCGCGTTGACCAGATCGATGCGCACGCCACGATCCTGCTGCGCCACCTGGATGTCGAAATCAGGGTAGAGATCGCGCGCGGCGCGCGGATCGTCCGAGGCGCTGCCGCTGGTCAGCACGGCCAGCGCGCAGCGGCGCAGCAGCTCATGCATGCCGCCGGCGGAGGCATCGCGCAGGCGTGCCACCTCGGCCCGCGACAGCACATCCAGCCCACCGCGCGGGTAGATCCGGGCATCCTGCACCGGCAGTGCACGGGCCGATTTTTCGTTCGTGGTCATATCCAATTTTTTCGCTTCCTTCAAGGTTTCCGACTGTACTGCCGCCCCCTTAAAAAGCAAAACGGCCGGGAAACCCGACCGTTGGATGTGTGCCACCCGCGTCCGCCATTCCGGGACCGCATCGGCGGCGTTGGCACCGCGCACATTTCCGGATGCTACGCCGTTGCCCCACGCCCTGCAAGGACTTTCGCCTGAACGGGAAACGGCCGGGTTTCCCCGGCCGTTTCCACTTACCGCTTCAAGCGCTGATGGATCAGAACTTGTACTTCAGGGTCAGCTGCATCGACCAACGCGACACGGCGGTGTTGCCCTTGTCGTTGTTGTTTTCCTGCACCGACGGGTTGTCGGTCGAACCAGTGAAGGAGTACACGTACTTGCCGGTGGCCGGATCGATACCTGCGTAGTTGGCAACGCGACGGGTCGAGTAGAAGCCGTAGTCGTCGATCAGGCCCCACTTCTTGTTCAGCAGGTTGCCGACATTCATGATGTCCAGGGCGACTTCACCCTTGTGCCCCTTCATGAAGCCCGGGAATTCCTGGCTGACGCGGACGTCGAAGCTGTTGACCCACGAGGCGCGGTGGCGGTTGGCCGGGACCACGCTGCCACGGTAGGCATCGAGTTCCGGGTTCTGCGCCAGCCAGTCGAAGAACTGCTTCTCCATCGCGGCACCGCCGGTGAACAGCACGTCGCCCGGACCCTTCGGCACGTAGAACAGGTCGTTGGTGGCAGCACCGTCGCCGTTGGCATCGTTGTAGAAGATGTAGCTGTACGGACGGCCCGAACGGCCTTCGTAGAACAGGCCGACGCGGGTGGCGTTGTCACCGAAGAAGTTGTGCTTCCACTCCAGGGTGCCGGTGACGCGGTCCTTCATCGCATAACGCGAGTTGTAGGCCACGTTCTCGTTGGCATTGAAGATCAGCGTGTTGTTCCAGTTCGAGGTGTTCTGCGAGCTGGACAGCGGGCTGACTTCGGTGGACTTGGTGTAGGTGTAACCCAGCGACCAGCCCCAGTTCTCGGTCAACGGCTTGGCCAGCGAGAAGGTGGCCTGGGTGCCGCGGCCCTTGTCGGTGTTGCGCAGGACCAGAACGTCGCCGATGTCGGACGGACGGTTGGCGCGGTCAACCGCACCCTTGGTACCGGTCGACATGCCGTAGTCGACACCCTTGTCGATACGGGTATTGGCCTGGTTGCGGCCAGCGGCGTTCCAGTAGATCGCGCGGCCATCCTGACCGAAGGCGGTCGGCGCCGACACGTCCAGACGGTCGAAGTAGATGCCGTCCTTGACCTTGGTGAACAGCACTTCGGCCGACGCGACGATGCCGTACCACGGCAGCTCATGGTCGAACGCCAGGTTGGCCTTCCACACCGACGGCAGGCGGGTGCCCGGCGCGATGATGTCGACGTTCTGACGGGCCGAAGCCGGGCCACCGGCCGGGATGTACGGGTTGTTGCCGTCCGGAGTGAAGGCACCGGCCGGGATGCTGCGCTCGTCGTACTCGATGTAGTTCAGGCCGGTGTTCTGGTAGGCACCTGCCAGCCACACGTTCGGGGCGGCGCCGCCGAACAGGCCCACGCCACCGCGCAGCTGGGTCGGGCGATCGCTGTCGAAGGTGTAGTTGAAGCCGACGCGCGGCTGCACCAGGTTCTTGTCGACCAGCTTGGTGTTGTTGAAGCCGTACAGCTGCTCGATGCGCGGGTTGTACAGGCGCTGGGTGCTGAAGTCAGGCATGTCGATGCGCACGCCGAACATCAGGTTCAGATTGTAGTTGATCGCCCAGGTGTCCTGCACGAACACGCCGGTGTTCTTCAGGGTGAAGTCGGCCGGGATGTCGCTGCGGCTGCCATCGGCGCGCGGAGCGCGCAGCTGGTAGCGCGAAGCCTTGCCCGCCAGGAAATCGTTGACGCTGTTGAATTCGTACACGCCGTTGAGGTTGCGGCCGTAGAAGTTCATCAGGTCATTCTTCGAGTAATCGAAGCCGAACTTGACGGTGTGGTCACCGATGTACCAGGTACCGGCACCAAAGGCGCTCAGTTCCTTCGACTCGACGATGTTGACGTGGGTGTTCTGTTCGGTACCGACGTACAGCGAATCGTTGCCCGACTTGATGCGGATCTGCGGCATGTCCACCAGCGGGACGCGGTTGGCCGAGTAATCCTTGTGCGAGACCTTGAACTCGGTCGAGAAGTTCTCGGACCAGTCACTGAACAGTTCGCCCATCCAGGTTTCGTACTGGGTCGGCTGCTGGTACCAGAAGTTGCTCAGCGAGATGGCGCTGCTGCTGACCTGCGGGAAGCGAACGACGTTCTGCTCCATCTTGTTGTAGCGCAGGGCCGCACGGTGGTTCTCGTTGATGTTCCAGTCCAGCTTGACCGCGTACTCTTCGATCTCGGTCTTGCTGTTCGGCGCCGCCAGGCTGCCCGGGTCGTAGCCCAGCTTGCCCAGGAAGTTCTGGACGTCGGTGATCTGCTGCTGGGTGATGGTGCCACGGCCGATCGGCGTGTCGCTCAGGGCGACGCCGGCAGCCGAGCGCTCGTACTTTTCATAGTTGGTGAAAAAGAACAGCTTGTCCTTGACGATCGGACCGCCGAAGGTCATGCCGTAGGTCTTCTCGTCCTCGAAGCCGTTGAAGTCCTGCTTGTCACCTTCCAGGCGCGAGCGGACCATGTCCTTGTCGCGGTACGAACCGTACACGGTGCCGTGGAATTCATTGGTACCCGACTTGGTCACGGCGTTGATCACCGCGCCGGTGCCACCGGCGATGGTGGTGTCGTAGTTGGCCAGGTCGATGTTGATTTCCTGGATGGCGTCCATCGACACCGGCTGACGCTCGGTCGGCAGGTTGTTGGAACCCAGGCCGAACGGATCGGAGGCGCTGATGCCGTCGATGCGGATGGCGTTGTAACGGGTATTCTGGCCGCCGGCCGAGATCGCGCCGTCCGCCTTGCTGACCTGCGAGATGCGCGGGTCGAGACGCACGTAGTCCTGGATGTTGCGGCTGGCCGACGGCAGCGCATCCATCGTTTCGCGGGTCACGTTGGTGCCGGTGCCCATCTTGTTGGCACTGAACAGGTCCAGGCCGCCGGCGGTGGCAACAACGTTCACCGCGTCCAGGTTGGTTGCAGCCAGGTCACCGCCCAGGTTGGCGTTGACGGTGTTGACCTGGTTCAGGTTCAGGTAGACACCTTCCTCGGTCTTGGTGCCTTCACCGGACTTGGTGATGGTGATGGTGTACGGACCACCCACGCGCAGGCCCCGCGCGTTGTATCGGCCCGACGCATCGGTGGTGGCACGCGAAACAGTGCCCGACTCGGTGTGCGTGATGGTGACTTCAGCGCCGGCGACAGGCTGGCCTGCAGCGGACATCACCTGGCCGCCGACACCGGCGGAGGTGCTGCTCTGGGCGAAGGCGGGAGCGGCAGCAAGTGCAGCCACGAGACCAAGGGTAAGCTTGGACATCCGGAGTGGGTGGGTCATTTTTCGGTAGCCTCGATGCGAGTTGGCGATGGCGGAAAAAAAGCGCATCCAAGCAGCCCTGCGGGTGGCTGATCGGAGAGTTATCTGGGGTTCCCTACCGCTCGGCTGAAGGCAGCCCTAACGGTTAACACTAGATTAACACGCTACGCCATCAATGTGACGGTTGTGCGACAAACGGCACCGGTTCGCAACGCAATCGTGACGGGTTCTTCACTCCGTCTTCCCACAGGGCTCACCTTTCCCGAGGCGTCTCACTGGCATCGAGAATCTGTCCGCGCCAGGCGCTCCCAGCGGCGGACAGCAGGGTCACCGCAGCGGCCGCCGCGGCTTCTGGGCCTTGCGCAGCCGGGTCCTGGTCCACGGAATAGGCGCGGGCCCGAAGCGCCGTGCGCAGGGGGCCGGGGTACAGGCCGCTGACCCGGACGGGACTGCGGCCCAGTTCATCGTGCAGGCTGGCGATCAGGCCACGCAGGCCGTGCTGGGCTACGCCATACCCCCCCCAATAGGCCTGCCCCACCCGGTCGGGGGCATCGACCGCGAACACCATGGCGGCATCCTCGCGTTGCCGCAGCAGCGGCAGGCAGGCCTGGGCCAGCCAGGCCGGTGCGGTCAGGGTGACATGGACCGCACGGGCGAAACTGGCCGGGTCAGCCAGTTCAAACGGAGTCAGCCCGGGGAAATGCGCGGCGCAGACCAGCAGTCCATCCAGTCGCCCCAGCTCGCGCTGCAGGGCCTGGGCCAGTTCGGCATAGTCATCGGGGCTGGCGCCTTCCAGGTCCAGCGGGTACAGAAGCGGTTCCGGACCGACCGCCTGGACCTGGGCATAGACCCGGTCCAACCGGCGCGGCTTGCGTCCCAGCAGGACCACGGTGGCACCGGCTGCGGCTGCGGCGACCGCCGCGGCACTGCCCAGCCCTCCCCCGGCGCCGGCGACCAGTACGACGCGATCCTGCAACGGGCGGCCATCGATCGCCCCGTCAGTCGGTGACGTCGACGGCCAGGCACTCATCCCTGGGTCGCCTCTTCGACGATGCGCTTGAGCTCGCCGGATTCAAACAGTTCCATGACGATGTCGCAGCCGCCGATCAACTCACCGTTGATGAACAGCTGCGGGAAGGTCGGCAGATTGGAAAAGCGCGGCAGGTTGGCGCGGATCTCCGGCTCTTCGAGCACGTTGACAGTGCGCAGGGTGACGGCGCCGGCTGCCATCAACGCCTGCACGGCGCGACTGGAAAAGCCGCACATCGGGTATTGCGGGGTGCCCTTCATGAACAGCACGAGCGGGTAACGATCGACCTCGGCCTGGATTTGCTGCATTACCGCCACAACCACACTCCTTGCTTCGCCGGACAAACCGACCGTGATGGTCGGCTAGACTGCCCACGGTAGCCGCCATTGTAAGCGGATGGAACAGGCTACCGCCGTCCCCTGGCCACGAACCTGCCCATGCCCGTCGAATTGCCTGCCCTGCCCTATCTCCCCGGCTCCCTGCAGCCCCACCTGTCCGCGCAGACCGTTGAGTTGCATCACGGCCGCCACCATCGCGCCTACGTTGACGCGGTCAACGCCGGCACTCTCGGCACCGAGTGGGAGGAGGCGTCACTGGAAGAGATCGTGCGCCATGCCCAGGGCACGCTGTTCGATGCGGCCGCCCAGGCCTGGAACCACGGCTTCTATTGGCAGTGCCTGCGCCCGCGCGGCGGCGGCGAGCCGCAGGGCCGGCTGGGCGAGCTGGTCAAGCGCCAGTTCGGTGATGCGCAGCGCCTGCGCGAGGAATTCAACCGCACCGCGCTGGGCCTGTTCGGCTCGGGCTGGGTGTGGCTGGTGCAGCACCCCGGTGGCCAGCTCGGCATCCAGGCCACCCGCAACGCCGGCACGCCACTGACCGGCGAAAGCACCCCGCTGCTGTGCTGCGATGTCTGGGAGCACGCCTACTACACCGATTACCAGAATGATCGCGCGCGTTACCTGGATGCCTTCTGGCAGATGGTCAACTGGGAATTCGCCGAAAGCCAGCTGCGCTGAGGCAGCGGCCGGCACTACCGAAATGCAGAGCGGAGCTTCACGCGTTCTCGTGCGCAGCCACCGCGTCCATCACCCGCGCCGAGTACACCAGCGCCGCGCCGGCGTTGAGCGACACCGCCACGCCCAGTGCTTCGGTGATTTCCTCGCGGCTGGCGCCATGCTTCAGCGCAGCGTCCACGTGCACGGTGATGCAGCCGTCGCAGCGGGTGGTCACCGCCACCGCCAATGCGATCAGCTCACGGGTCTTGGCATCCAGATGGTTGGTCTGGGCACCGGCATTGGCCAGGGTGGCGTAGCCCTTGACCGTGTCCGGCGAGAGCTTGCCGATCTCGCCGATGCGGCCCTTCAGTTCCTTGCGGTAGGCATTCCAGTCGAGCATGGTCGTGACTCCTGTGAAAGGAGCTCCACGCTACCACCGACAATGGTGCGCCGATGCCTGCACCGGCGCGCCACACCGTTGCAGGCATACAAGGTTGTGCCGGCCATTGGCCGGCACGCCCGGGCTCAGCGGTTGCGCAGCGCGTGCACCGCCGGCGCCACCTGGGCCTGGCGGTCCAGCTCCAGGCCGACCTGGTCCAGCGCATCGGCCAATGCAGCGGCATCATCGTCGCGCAACGTGGCGTGGCCGACCTTGCGACCTTCGCGCGGCTCCTTGCCGTAGTCGTGCCAATGGCCACTGGCCTGACCCAGCACCGGCGCCGGATCGGGCATCACGCCCAGCCAGTTCAGCATGCAGGCATGGCCGAGCATGCGGGTGCTGCCCAGCGGCAGGCCCAGCACCGCACGCAGATGGTTCTCGAACTGCGAGGTCTCGCTGCCTTCGATGGTCCAGTGGCCGGAGTTGTGCACGCGCGGTGCCATCTCGTTGGCCAGCAGCTCACCATCACGGCAGAACAGCTCCAGCGCGAACACGCCCACATACTGCAGGTGCTCGGCGACGCGGCGGGCATAGCCGACCGCTGCCTGCTGCTCGGCGTCGGACAGCACCGCCGGTGCCACGCTGGCCGACAGCACGCCGTCGACATGCCAGTTGCCGGTGACCGGCCAGGCTTCGAAGCTGCCATCGCGGCCACGCACGGCCACCACGCTGACCTCGCGCTGGAAGGCCACGAAGCCTTCCAGGATCAGTCCGGTGCGCTCCACCTGGGCACCGAGCGCATCCCATGCGGCGTCGATGTCGGCTTCGCTGCGCAGGCGGAACTGACCCTTGCCGTCGTAGCCGAGGCGGCGGGTCTTGAGGATGCACGGCAGGCCGAACTCAGCCACCTTCGCCGCCAGCGCGTCGCGGCTGCGGATGTCGGCGAAGGCCGGCAGCGGAATACCCAGCTGCTGGAACAGGGTCTTCTCGCTCAACCGGTCCTGGGCCACCGCCAGCGCGGCCGGCGGCGGATAGACCGGCACGCGGTCGGCCAGGAACTGTGCACTGTCGGCAGGCACGTTCTCGAAATCGAAGGTGACCACATCGACCTTGGCGGCGAAGTCCGCCAAGGCCTGGCGGTCGTCGAAGGGGCCCACGGTGAGCGGCGCCAGCGGGCCGCTGCAGGCGTCGGCGGCCGGGTCGTACAGTTCGAAGCGCAGCCCCAGCGGCGCACCGGCCAGGACCATCATGCGGGCGAGCTGGCCGCCGCCCAGGATGCCGACAGTCAGGCTCATTGGCGCGGATCGTCGTGGGCCATCACGTCTTCGGTCTGGCGTGCACGGAAGGCATCGAGCGCCTGGCCGATCGCCGGCTGGTCGCTGGCCAGCATCGCCGCCGCGAACAGCGCGGCGTTGGAGGCGCCGGCGTTGCCGATGGCGAAGGTGGCGACCGGGATGCCGGCCGGCATCTGCACGATCGACAGCAGGGAATCCATTCCGTTGAGGGCCTTGGACTGCACCGGCACGCCCAGCACCGGCACGGCGGTCTTGGCCGCGATCATGCCCGGCAGGTGCGCGGCCCCGCCGGCACCGGCGATGATCGCGCGCAGGCCACGCGGGCCCGCCTGCTCGGCGTAACTGAACAACACATCCGGCGTCCGATGCGCGGACACCACCTTCACTTCGAACGGAACACCCAGGGCTTCAAGCTTCTGGGCGGCGTGCTGCATGGTTTCCCAGTCGGAACGGGAACCCATGACGATGCCGACAAGCGGCGCGATCGGGTTGGGGGTCATTGGCCGTCACCTGCCTTAAAGACGTATTCTAGCCGTCTTCCACGCAAGACGAAGAACCATGGATCGCAAGCTGCTCGACCTGCTGGTGTCCCCGGACACCCGCCAGCCCCTGTCCCTGCTGGATGGCAAGGGCCTGGAAGCCCTCAACAAGGCCATTTCCGCCGGCACGGTGACCAAGGCCGATGGCAACCCGCTGGCGCAGCCGCTGCGCGAGGCGCTGGTCACCCGTGACCGCAAGCAGGTGTTCCGCGTCGACGACGGCATCCCGGTGCTGCTGGCCGAGGAAGCCATTCCGACCGCCCAGATCGCCGACTTCCCGGCTGCATGAGCACGCTGCCGACGCCGGATGCGGCCGTTGTCGCCGCCGATGTCGCGCGCGCGCTGGCCGAGGACCTGGGCAGCGGTGATGTCACCGCCGCCCTGCTCCCCGACCAGGCCGACAGCGCCTACCTGCTGTGCAAGCAGGATGCGGTGATCGCCGGGCGCCCCTGGTTCGACGCTACCCATCGCGCGCTCGACCCTGACGTGCGCATTGAATGGCACATCGCCGAAGGCGATGCCGTCACCGCCGGCACCGTGCTGGCCCTGCTGCACGGGCGCAGCCGCAGCCTGGTCAGTGCCGAGCGCACTTCGCTGAACTTCCTGCAGACGCTGTCCGGCACCGCGACCACCACTGCTCGCTACGTGGCTGCGGTAGCCGGTACCGGTACCCGCATCCTCGACACCCGCAAGACCCTGCCCGGCCTGCGCCTGGCGCAGAAGTACGCGGTGCGCTGCGGCGGCGGCGAGAACCACCGCTTCGGCCTGTACGACACGGTGATGCTGAAGGAGAACCACATCCGCGCCGCCGGTTCGCTGGCCGCGGCGGTGGCCGCCGCACGCCGGCAGTGGCCTGCGCTGCCACTGGTGGTCGAGGTCGAAGACCTGGCACAGCTGCGCCAGGCGCTCGAAGCCGGTTGCGAACGCATCCTGCTGGATGACTTCAGTCCCGACCTGCGCCGCGAGGCGGTGCGCATCACCGCCGGACGCATTCCGCTGGAAGTCTCCGGCAGCGTCGGCCTGGGCGGCCTGCGCTCGATCGCTGAGGATGGCGTCGATTGCATCTCCATCGGCGGACTGACCAAGCATGTGCAGGCCATCGATCTGTCGTTGAAGCTGGGCCCGCCGCCGGCTTGAGGCCTACGGGACCTTGTAGAGCCGAGCCCACGCTCGGCTGCTTCTCGATCTGCGGCGCGCCCGGCACCCGCTTTGCGCGATGAGCCGAGCGTAGGCTCGGCTCTACACGACCCGGGCGCCTTCACGGCTCGGCTACGCCAGCCTCTGCGACGCTGCGGGCATCCCCCACAGGAGCCGCGCATGCGCCGGATGCTCTTGCCTGCCTGTCTGCTGCTCGCGGCAGCCCCCTTGTCCGCCGCAGCCGCTGAAGCCTGCGATGTCCCTCCCCGCTTCGGCCTGAGCCCATTGGCGGTGGCCATCCGCAATACCGCCTGCAACGAGCACCGGTTGTGGTTCCGGCCCTTCATCGATCGCGATGGCCGCGCCGCCAGCCTCAGCGTCACCGAAGCCGAAAGCGATCACCTGGCCGACAACGGCCTGATCGCCTGGCAGCGCGTGGCCGGCTACTGGCGCAACAGCGGCACGCTCAACGCGATGGGCAGCATCGCCGGCGCCAGCAGCTGTCTGGCACCACTGGGCACGCGCTACACCGACAGCGACTGCCGCGCGTTCCTGATCGACAACCCGTGGTCGGCCGCTTTCATTTCCTGGGTGATGGTGCAGGCCGGCGTTCCCGGCTTCAACACGTCGCCGCGCCACATCGACTACATCCGTGCCGCGTACCAGGGCGGCCCCTCGGGCGTGCCGTACCGGCTGGTCGATCCCGCGACCGCAAAGCCCGCACCGGGCGACCTGTTGTGCTTCCTGCGCGACCGCAGCACGACGCTCAGCTACAGCGGGCTGGTGCAGGCGCTGGGCAACGGTTCGGTGGGCCACTGGAAATCGCATTGCGAAGTGGTGGTGGCTGCCAACCTGGGGGGCGACCAGACCCTGTACCTGGTCGGTGGCAACGTGATGAACACCGTGGCGATGCGCCTGCTGCCGCTGGACCGTACCGGATTGATCAAGCTGCCCCCGGCACGCGAACGCAACAGCACCGGCATCGAGCCCAGCTGCACGCCGGGCCGCGAGGACGAATGCAGCTTCAACCGCCAGGACTGGGCGGCCCTGCTGCAGTTGACCGCGACCGCGCCATTGGTGATGCCGTCACCCTCCGCAGCGCCGATGCAGGCCGTACCGGCCAACGCGCCCGCAGCGCCGACGACGGGCCAGCCACCGCCGAGGCGGTGATACCCGTGCTTGATCCAGCGCACGTTCGCCGCCATCTTTGCCGGATCGACCTCTGACGGCTGACGCCATGCCTACCCTGCTGCTGTTGTTGATTGCCGGCGGAATCATCTACTTCTTCTGGAACGCCGCACGCTCGGCCGCCGAGCGCGCGGTCGAGCTGGGACGCAATGCCTGCCGCGCCGCCGACGTGCAGTGGCTGGACCAGGCGGTGCACGCCACCGGCCTGCGACTGTCGCGTGGCGAAGATGGCCGGCTCGGTTTCGAGCGCACCTTCAAGTTCGAGTATTCCTACGATGGCATCGATCGCCACGTGGGCCGCATGGTGCTGCGTGGCGACCAGCTGATCTCGTTCACCGGCCCCGGTGCCGCGCGGATCAGCCAGATCCGGCCGGATGTGGAGGATGCCGAGGATGTGTAAGAACTGAAGGTGTGCCGACCAACGGTCGGCACCCACACAATTCCGGCACCCACCGCCAAACGGGCAAAGAAAAACGCCGCCCATCGGGGCGGCGTCGGAAGGGTTACTTGACCACGCGCAGGTTCGGGCGGCCCTTCGGCGGCGGACTGGCCGGCGGCGTGTCGTCCGGCGGCGTGCCTTCCTCGTGCAGCAGCTCATCGCGGGTCGGTGCGGTTTCGTTGCCCGGAATGTCATCCGGCAATGCCATGCCCTGCCCGGTCTCGCGGGCGTAGACCGCCAGCACGGCGCTGATCGGCACCTGCACCGGGTAGCTGGTTCCGGAGAAGCGGGCCGAGAAGCTCACCATTTCGTTGTCGATCATCAGCCGCACCACGGCACGTTCGGCGATGTTGAGCACGACCCGGCCATCCTTGACCGCCGAAGGCGGGACCTGCACGCCGGGGACGCCGGCGTCGACCAGGATGTGCGGGGTCAGCTGGTTGTCGTTGATCCATTCCACCAGCGCCCGCAGCAGGTACGGGCGGTGGCTGGTCATGTGGAAGAAGTCTTCGGTCATGCGTGAAGTGTACGCGCCCGGCGCCCCGCCGGGGCGGATCGTCTGCACGCCGGTCGGCGTGCAGACGGGTAACGCGGGGCCGGATCAGACCGGCAGGTCGCGCAGTTTCTTTTCCTGCTCGGTCAGGCTGCGGACAAATCCCGGATGGCGGAAGATGCGGTTGCCGTAGTCCTCGATCGCCTTGCCGTCCTTCGGCAGCGGCACATCCAGCGACTGCAGGCGCCAGATGATCGGCGCCATCGCGCAGTCGGCCAGGCTCATTTCCGGGTTGAGGAAGAACTTGCTGGCCTTGAACAGCGGCAGCGAGGCGGTCAGCAGTTCCTTCAGGCGCTTGCGCCCGGCCTCGGCCTGGGTTTTGTTGCCCAGCTGGACGGCCTGCACCTGCGGCACCCAGTCGTGCTCGATGCGGAGCATGGCCAGGCGGATGCGTGCACGCGACAACGGGTCGACCGGCATCAGTGGCGGATGCGGGTAGCGCTCATCCAGGTACTCGCTGACCACCGATGCGGCGTACAGCACCAGCTCGCGTTCGACCAGGGTCGGCACCGAGTGGTACGGATTGAGGTCGATCAGGTCTTCAGGCGGGTTCTGCGGATCGACCGGAACGAAGTCGAAGGTGACGCCCTTGGCCGCCAGGACCAGGCGTACACGGTGGCACAGTACGTCGTCGTTCGAGGAAAACAGCGTCAGTGTATTGCGCATGCGTACGCTCGCCGCCATCAAAGGCTCTCCCACGACAGGAGACCGCCTGCCGCATCGGCGCCGCCGGCACCGTGCCAGCGGTCGACTCCTCCCCGAGTGTGCAACCGACCATCACAAAAGCCAATAGGCCCATGCGATGGCCGGTGGCAGAATCAGTGAACGTCCTTCCAGTATTCCTTCTTCAGCAGGTACAGCAGGAAGGTCAGCAGGGCCAGGAACAGGATCACCCACACGCCCAGCTGCTGGCGCTTGAGTGCGGCCGGTTCGCCGGCGTATTCGAGGAAGTTGGTGATGTCCCGCACGGCCTGGTCGTACTGCCCGGCGTCCACCGATCCCGGCGTTTCAATCTTCAGGCCGGTCACCGGCGGGTCCATACCGGGCGCTTCCGCCTTGCCGTGCACCGCATGCTGCAGCCCCTGCATCTCCCACAGCGGGTTGGGCATGGAGGCGTTGGCGAACAGCGCGTTGTTCCAGCCCAGCGGGCGGCTGCTGTCCAGATAGAACGACTTGAGATAGGTATAGACCCAGTCGCTGCCACGCACACGCGCGATCAGGCTGAGATCGGGCGGCATCTTGCCGAACCACTTCTCCGCGTTTTCCTTGGGCATCGCCACCGGGATCGGGTCGCCGATCGCCGAGCCGGTGAAGTTGAGGTTGTTCATCACCTCTTCTTCGGTCAGGCCCAGGTCCTGCGCCATCCGCGAGTAGCGCAGGTACTTCAGCGCGTGGCAGCCGGAGCAGTAGTTCATGTACAGCTGCGCACCCCGCTGCAGCGAGGCGCGGTCACCGAGGTCGTTGCCGGCCTGCAGCAGCTTGGTGCCGCCCTCGGCGGCGGAGGCCAGGAAACTGCCCAGCATCAGGGTGGCCGTCAGGGCCAGCCGGACCATCCAGCGCTCAGTCATGCGTGGTCACCCTCTCCGGTACCGGCTTGGTCTTGTCCAACCTTGTCCATAGCGGCATGGTGATGAAGAACGCGAAGTACAGGAAGGTCAGCACCCGCCCGATGTAGGTTTCATGCACGTCGGTGCCCGGGCCGGAGCCGATCACGCCCAGCCACACGAAGCACACCGCCAGCACACCCAGCATCACCTTCGAGATCCAGCCGCGGTAGCGCACCGACTTCACCCTGGCCTTGTCCAGCCACGGCACCAGGAACAGGATCGCAATGGCCGAGAACATCACCAGCACGCCACCGAGCTTGTTCGGTACCACGCGCAACATCGCGTAGTAAGGCGTGTAGTACCAGACCGGCTTGATGTGTTCGGGGGTCACCAGGCGGTTGGCCTCGGTGAAGTTGTCGTGTTCCAGGAACAGGCCGCCGAAGCCCGGTGCGAAGAAGATGATGAAGGCGGCGATGATCAGCAGGAAGCCGGCGCCGACACCATCCTTGAGCGTGTAGTACGGATGGAACGGAATACCGTCGGCCGGAGCATTCGGCGACCAGCGGTTGCCCTTCGGCCCCTTCTTGATCTCCACGCCATCGGGGTTGTTCGACCCCACTTCGTGCAGCGCGCCCAGATGCAGCACCACCAGCAACAGCAGCACCAGCGGCAGTGCGATGACGTGCAGCGCGAAGAAGCGGTTGAGCGTGGCGTCACTGGGCAGGTAGTCGCCCATGATCCATTCGGTCAGGCCGTTGCCGATCACCGGTATCGCGCCGAACAGCGAGATGATCACTTTGGCGCCCCAGAACGACATCTGGCCCCACGGCAGCACATAGCCCATGAAGGCCTCGGCCATCAGCACCAGGTAGATCAGCATGCCCAGGATCCACACCAGCTCGCGCGGCTTCTGGTAGCTGCCGTACAGCAGGCCGCGGAACATGTGCAGGTAGACCACGATGAAGAACAGCGAGGCGCCGGTGGAGTGCATGTAGCGGATCAGCCAGCCCCACTCCACATCACGCATGATGTATTCGATGGAGCCGAACGCCTCGGCGGCGCTGGTCTTGTAGTGCATCGTCAGGAAGATGCCGGTGACGATCTGGTTGACCAGCACCAGCAGTGCCAGCGAACCGAAGTAGTACCAGATGTTGAAGTTCTTCGGCGCGTAATACTCGGTAACGTGCTTGCGGTAGACCGGCATCAGGCCCGGCGCGCGGGCATTGACCCAGTCGGCGACGCCGCTGGCGGTACGGGCGAGGATATTGGCCATCAGGCTGCCCCCTGCGGATCGACACCGATGATGATGGTGTTGTCGTCCTGGTAATGGTGCGCGGGCACCTTCAGGTTGATCGGTGCCGGCACATCCTTGAAGACGCGGCCGGACATGTCGAAGCGCGACTTGTGGCAGGGGCAGAAGTAGCCCCCCTTCCACTGCGGGTCGTAGGGCTCAGGCCGGATCTCGGCGACCATTTCCGGCGAGCAGCCCAGGTGCGTGCACAGGCCGACCAGCACGGAGATGTCCGGCTTGATCGAGCGCAGCTCGGGGTTCTGCTTCAGCACGTAGTCCGGCTGCTGGTCCTTCTCGCCGGACTCGGGGTCCTTGAGGCGGCCATCCAGCCCGTGCAGTGCATCCAGGATCGCCTTGGACCGCTTGACGATCCAGATCGGCTGGCCACGCCACTCCACGATCAGGCGTTGGCCTTCCTGCAGGGCGCTGATGTCGGCCACCACCGGTGCACCGGCAAGCTTGGCACGGGCACTGGGGTTCCAGGATTTGATGAAAGGAACGGCGGTGAATCCGACGCCGACGGCGCCAACCACAGCAGTGGTGGCAGAAAGAAAACGCCGACGTCCGGTGTTGACTGGATCGTGTACCCCATCGTTGGCCATCCGGCACTCCGATATTGATTAGGTAGCTTTAAGGCTGCCAGCGGATCCGGTGGGGGCCAGAGCCGCATTGAATCATGGGCGAGTGTAGCGGAACCGTCGCGCGCCACACAACGCATTGCAACAACATTGATTACGGGGTTGCCGGCCAGCGGCCGGCACTACTGGTGTGTCAATGCGGTGCGGTAACGCTCGGCCAGCTGTCCGACCCGGCGCACGTAGTACTGGGTCTCGCTGTAGGGCGGCACGCCACCGTGGCGGTCGACCGCGCCTTCGCCGGCGTTGTAGCCGGCCGCAGCCAGGGTCAGGTCGCCATTGAAGCGCTTCAGCAACCACGCAAGATACTGCACGCCACCACGGATGTTCTGCGCGGCATCGTAGGAATCGCTGACCCCGAAGCGGGCTGCGGTCGGCGGCATCAGCTGCATCAGGCCCTGCGCGCCGGCGCGGCTGAGCGCGGTCGGGTTGTAGGCCGACTCGGCGTGGATGATGGCGCGCACCACGGCTTCTTCGACGCCGAACTCGCGTGCGGCCGAGGTGATCTCGGTCTGGAACGCGGTGGTGTTCAAGCGCACCGAACCGAAGTCCACGCGTGGGTTGACGCCACAGGCATAACAGCGCTCCATGAAACTGTAGCGGATGGTACGCACCGGGCCGAGGTTGGCGACCTGGGTCGGCCGCGCACTGGTGTAGTGGCGCACCCCATCCTTCATGAAGGAGTAGACCTGGCCGCTGACCATCCGCCCG
>NZ_JAOCGL010000004.1:0-108999 GCF_029842485.1 Stenotrophomonas sp. GD03777 | reverse complement strand
CGGCCGTCGGCGATCTCGATCACCCGCGCCGCGTTGGCGGCGATCGCCGCATCATGCGTCACCAGGATCACCGTGTGGCCCTGCGCGTGCAGGCGCTTCAGCTCGGCCATCACCTGCTGGCCACTGGCGTGATCGAGCGCACCGGTCGGCTCGTCGGCCAGCACGATCGCGCCGCCGTTCATCAGCGAGCGGGCAATGGACACGCGCTGCTGCTGGCCACCGGACAGCTGACCCGGCCGGTTCCCGGTGCGTTCGCCCAGCCCCAGCGCTTCCAGCAGCGTGCGTGCGCGCGCAGTGCGCGTCTGTGCGTCCACGCCCGCATAGACTGCCGGCAGCGCTACGTTCTCGGTGGCACTCAGGTTCTCCATCAGGTTGTAGCGCTGGAAGATGAAGCCGAAATGCTCACGGCGCAGGCGTGCCAGCGCGTCCGGCGCCATCTGTTCGGTGGCCTCGCCGTTCACGCGATAGCTGCCCTCGGTCGGCCGGTCCAGGCAGCCCAGGATGTTCATCAGCGTGGACTTGCCCGAACCCGAGGGGCCAATGATGGCGATGAACTCGCCGGCGTTGATGCGCAGCGAGACCTCCTTCAGCACCACCACCTCGCCGGCGGCCGAGCGATAGGCGCGCGATACGCCCTCCAGTTCCAGCAGTGCATGGGCCATGCTCACATCCCCAGCAGGCTGGCGCGTTCGGCGTCGCCACCGCTGGGCGCCTGTCCAACCACCACGTTATCGCCCGCTTTCAGGCCAGACAGGATCTGCACGGCGGTGGCGGTGCGCAGGCCGGTCGTCACCGCACGTTCCTCAGCGCGGCCCTTGGCATCGACCACGCGCACGGTGCCGCGGTTGCCATCCTTGTCATCCGGCTCGGCCAGTGCCGTCAATGGCACCTGCAGCGCGTTGGCGACCCGCGCCAGCTGCAGGGTCACTTTCACCGTCATCGAAGGCTTCAGCTTCAGGCCAGGATTGGCTACATCGAACAGCCCGGCGTAGTACACCGCTTTCGGCGTCTGCGCAGAGCTGCCCGCATTGCCGGAAGCGGCCTCGGCAATCGAGGTCGGCGCTGGCTCCAGCTGCTGCAGATGGGATTCATAACGGCGCCCGCTCGGCCCCAGCGTCGAGAACCACAACGGCAGGCCGGGTGCGACCAGTTCCACATCCGCCTCGGCGATCTCGGCACGCACGGTCATCGTATCCATCTGCGCCAGCATCACGATGGTTGGCGTGGTCTGCATCGAGTTCAACGTCTGCCCGGCCTTGGTGACGATGGCCACGATGTAGCCGTCGCTGGGCGAGACGATGCGGGTATAGCCCAGATTGATCCGTGCAGTTTCGACCTGGGTCACAGCCTGGTCGATCTGCGCCTGCAACGAGGCCACCTCCGAACGCGCCGCATCGCGTGCCACGCGCGCGGCTTCGAAGCCTTCCTGCGACACCAGGCGCGATGCCACCAGCTGCGACTGGCGCTGGTAAGCACGACTGGCCTGCGCATAGCGCGCCAGGCTGGCCGCATGCTGGGCACGCAGCGTATTGGTGGCCGCCTCGGCGCTTCGCAGCGCGATCCGCTGCGGTTGTGAATCGACCTCGGCGATCAGATCGCCGGCCCGCACGCGCTGGCCCAGCACCACATGAAGGCGCTTGACCTGGCCGGACACCTGCGCGCCCACCGCCACCAGCTCCTTCGGATGGACCCGGCCGACCGCCTGTACGGTCTTCTCCAGATCCGCCACCCTTGCCGGCGCGGTGATCAGCGCGGCATCATCGCCGCCTGCAAACGTCCACCATCCAGCACCGGCGGCCAACGTGGCCACGGCGGCAGCAATCATCCAGGTCCTGCGGTTGCTCATCGAAACGCCCGGTTGCGGGCAGTCACCCAATGCGACCGCCGGAGCCGCAGTCTGGAAGACACTGATGGACGTTTCTTGGAGCCACCGTGGAGATTGCATGGAGGCGCCGCGGCCGTTCAGGCACCAGCGCCACGCCTGAACGCGATAGCTCCGCGTCCACGCAATCTCGACACAATCTCGACCGAATCTCCATCAACGGTCGCTAGCCTCGTCGGCCTCGCCGACCGCCTGTTTGCCGTGTCCCTTTCCTACCCGGACCTGCCACCCATCGATGTGCGCCGTGCCTACGTGGCATGGTGTGCGCCTTCGCCATGGTTGATAGCACTGGTGCTGGCATCGACCAGCACGTGGATGTGGGTCGCGCCGTATCCGGGCCTGCCATTGCTGGCCGGCTTCGGGGCCGCCGCACTGGTGGGGTTCGGCAGTGATGGGCCCGGCCGCACCCGCCGCACCGGGTCCCTCGCATCGCTGGCCTTGATCGGCCTGGCGGTCTGGGCGGCAATGCACCCGGCCGCCAACGTCAACCTGCATCTGCTGCTTGCCCTTGCCACCACCGTGGTGGCCGCCCTGCTGGCAGTGCGCCTGCACACCATCGCGCGCATGGCTGCACGGCTGCAGGCCCGGGTGGACGCCACCCCCATGGCCTCGCGCTGGAGCAAGCTACCCTCGGCGGTGTCCACCCTGATGCAGCAGCAGCTGCGCGGCGCGGCTGCGGTGGAACCCAGCCTGCAGCGCACGCTGGTGCTGGCCACACTGGCCTGGGCAGCCAACGAGGAAGCACAGGCCATGGAGCGCCGCCGATGACCCAGCCCCTTCCCGCCCTGCCCTCGAACCCGCAGCACGCAATGAGACATGAACTCCGTAGCCGACCCGCGCCCCTGGTCCTGATTGCCGAAGATGAAGGCGAAATAGCCGATATCCTCGGTGCCTACCTGGCCCGTTCCGGCCTGCGCAGCGCACGCGCCGCCGACGGCGAGGCGGCGCTCGCCAGCCATCGCCAGCTGCGCCCGGACCTGGTGCTGCTGGACGTGCAGATGCCCAGGCTCGATGGCTGGCAGGTATTAAGCGAACTGCGGCGGCGCGGCAACACGCCAGTGATCATGCTCACCGCGCTCGACCAGGACGTGGACAGGCTGACCGGCCTGCGCGTGGGTGCCGACGACTACGTGGCCAAACCATTCAATCCCGCTGAGATCGTTGCACGCATCCAGGCCGTGCTGCGCCGCAGTGCCCCCACCGCCGCCGAAGAACCCAACGGGTTGATCCGCCAGGGGCCGTTCGAGATCGATCTGCGCAGCCACGAGGTGACGGTGCGCACCGGCGAGCAGGTGCACGCACTGAGCGTCACCCTCACCGAGTTCCGGCTGCTGGTGCATATGGCGCGCGCGCCGCGCCAGGTGCATGCGCGCGCGGACCTGCTGCATGCCTGCCTGCCCGAAGGTGATGCGCAGGAACGTACCGTCGACAGCCACGTCAGCAAGCTGCGGCGCAAGCTTGAAGAGGTGGGCGTGATCGGCATTCCCGCCACCATCCGTGGCGTCGGCTACCGTTTCCTGGACTGATCGATGAATCCCAAAGGCAAGAGCATCGGCCGCCAGATCACCCTCTCCATCACGGTCGCCTCGTTGTGTTCGACGGTGCTCTCGATCAGTGGCTTCTATCTGTTCTATTACCTGCTGGAGGTGTTCTATCCGCGCTGGTACGACGCGCCGGAAACGATCATGCCGTCCGGGCTGGAATGGCTGTGGATCGGCTTGACCGCCACCGTGGTGGTCATCTTCGCCACGCTGGTCGCCTCGCGCCTGACCCGGCGCATCATCACCCCGTTGAACTCGGTGGCCGAGAGCCTGCGCCGGGTGGCCAGCGGGGATCTGGAAGCGCGTGCACGTGGCGGCAACACCACGATGGCCGAAGCGGCCACGCTGGTCAGTGATTTCAACTCGATGGCCGAACGGCTCAGCCGGATGTCCGAGAACCGTGTGTTCTGGAACGCGGCGATCGCGCACGAACTGCGCACGCCGATGACCATCCTGCGCGGCCGCCTGCAGGGTATTGCCGAGGGTGTGTTCGAGCCGGGCCCCGAGCAGTTCAACAGCATGCTCACCCAGCTCGAAGGACTCACCCGCATCATCGAAGACCTGCGCGTGGTCAGCCTGGCCGAGAGCGGTCACCTCGATCTGCGCCTGCAGCGCAGCGACGTCAGCGTGCAGGTGGCCGCGGTGGTGGAAGCAATGTCCGACGCACTGGCCGAAAGCGGGTTTTCGGTGACCCTGGAGGCACGGCCGTCACTGGCGGACTGCGATCCGGCCCGCATCCGCCAGGCGGTGCTGGCGCTGCTGGAAAACGCACGACGCCATGCCGTCCCCTGCCCACTGCGGGTTCGTGTCACGCTGGCCGAAGGCCATTGCACCGTGACAGTGGAAGACGGCGGCCCCGGCGTGCCCGACGAGCTTCGCGACAGCATCTTCGAGGCGTTCCAGCGCACCGATGTCTCGCGATCGCGACAGAGCGGAGGCTCCGGCCTAGGCCTGGCCGTGGTGCGGGCGATTGCCGTGGCCCATCACGGAACGGCGCAGTGCCGCCCGACCGAACGCGGCGGCAGCGCGTTCGAGCTCCGTTGGCCGGTGCATGCGCGTCGTTGAGGACGCGGCAGACGCTGCCCTGGTAGCGGCCCACCTTTGATGGGCATTCGCTTCGCTGAACGGCGCCGGTTTCTCCACGCAATCTCCATCGATCCTCCATGCCCGCTCCAAAGGGCCGCAGATACTGGGCGCAACCCGGGAGATGGCAGGCATCCGTCCCCTGCCCTGTCCCCGACCCACCCAGGCATCCCATGAAACACCCCAACGATCCAGCGGCAGCCGCCGGCAGCATCGGGCAGCAGAATGCGGCCGCCACTCTGAAGGCGATCCTGCGCACCTATCCCTGGCAGCTCACCGGCACGTTCTCGCTGGTGGCGCTGGAGAACACCCTGCTGCTGGCCTATCCGTTGTTCGCCGGCTTCGCGGTGGACGCGATCATCAGCGGCAACATCGGCCATGCCGTTTCCTATGCCGGCGTGGTGCTGTTGTTCTGGTTGGTCGGCGCCGCCCGTCGAGCGGTCGATACCCGCACCTTCACCCGCATCTATGCCGATCTGGCAGTGAGCGTGGTGCAGGCACAGCGCCGCCTGGGCCAGGCCACGTCCACCTCGGCGGCACGCGTGGTGCTGGCCCGCGAGTTCGTCGACTTCTTTGAAAAGCACGTCCCGATCATCGCCACCGCGCTGGCATCCATGTTCGGTGCGGTGGCCATGCTGCTGGCGATCGAACCGATGGTCGGTGCCGCTGGCCTGGTCACCCTGCTCGGGGCCCTGCTGGTACTGCCGTCGTTCGCACGCCGCAACGAGCAATTGCATGTCCGGCTGAACAACCGCCTGGAACACGAGATCCGCCTGGTCGACCGGGTCAGCCCCTCGGTACTGCGCCGCCACTACACCACGCTGTCGCGCCTGCGCATCCTGCTGTCCGATCGCGAAGCCGGCGCCTATGTGGTGATCGGGCTGGCTGCTGCGGCATTGTTCGCGCTGACCATCGGCCGCCTTGCCACCACCGACGGAGTTACCCCGGGCCATGTGTACGCGGTGATGACCTACCTTTGGACGTTCGTCGGCAGCCTGGATGATGCACCGTCGATGGTGGATCAGCTGGCACGGTTGAAGGACATCGGCCGCCGCGTCAGCCCCGGCATGGAGGATGCGGAGCGCAAGGACGCCGCTTGACCGGTAGATGCCCACCTTGGTGGATACCGGTGGAAGCCAGCGCCAACCAAGGTTGGCGGCTGACAGGAGCGATAGGCGCCCATGCGCCGCTTGGCGCTACAGGAACTCCGCCATGCGCTGCAGTTCGTCTTCAAGCGCGCCACGAAACACCTTGTCGCGGGCCAGCGACTTGCCGGCATAGCCCACGCTGGACACCAACTCACCCTCGCGCACGCTGAGATTGGCCCAGCCCACCACCTGGTCGTGCCACAACACCGGCAGTGCGTAGTAGCCATACTGGCGCTTCGGTGCAGGCGTGTAGGCCTCGAACTTGTACACCCATCCCCACAGCAGCTCGAAGCGACGGCGGTCCCACACCACCGGGTCGAACGGCGCCAGCAGGCGCACCTGTTCGTCCGGTGCATAGCGGCGCGAACGCGGATTCTCGTCCGCCGGCCAGTACCAGGTGGTGCCCTCCAGCGTGCAGCTGGCCAGCTGCTGCTTGGCCAGCGCCAGTGCCTTGCGGGTCTGCTCGGCCAGATGCGGTGCACCATAGCCCAGCAGGCGCACCAGATAGGTCAGGCTGGCCGATGGCAGCGGCGCGTACTTGCGCACCACCAGGTCGATCAGCGCGGCCGCGCGCTCGACCTGCGCTTGTTCGCTGGCATCTGGCTCGGCATGCGCGGCCACTGCATAGATGCGGGTGCCACTGTCGCGCCGCTGTACGCGCAGCAGGCCGCGGTAGTGCATGCCGTCCAGCAGGTGCGTGCTGGCATTGCTGGTGCCGCCCCAGTAGTTGGTCACCCGGCCATGCGCAAACGCCTGGTCAACCTCGCGGGGGTGCACACTGCCGCGCTCGCGCACGAACGCCAGCACCTCGGCAGCGCGGCGATGGGTCTCGGCGTCCCACTCGCGCTTGGCCGCGCGTGGGTGCATCAACGCCAGATGCTCGCGCGGCAGGAAGCCGTAGTTCACCAGGCAGTCCTCTTCCACCGGCAGGCGCGCATAACGACGTTCAAGATCACCTGCGCGGTAGTCCTTCACCCGGTGCCGCAGGGTCAGGTCCTGCGCGCGTGCCGGTGCCCGGATCGGGTCGGCCTGCACGAAGCCCAGCTTCCGGATCGCGGTCAGCAGCGTGGTCGGCTTGAACAGGGTGCGCGCCACCGCATAGCGGCGCAGATCTTCAAGGGTGGGCGTAGCTGGCATGGCCGCATTGTAGATCCACGCCATGCGTGGATGGGAACACGGCAATTCCCCCGAGGGCTAGCGCTCATCGCACCCGGACACTTCACCGGGCCCAACTACAGGCGCTGCCAGACCACGCCTTCACCGCGGCGAAAGTACACCGCCACGGCGCGGCCGTAGATCCGGTCCGCATCGACCCAGCCGAAGAAGCGGCCGTCCAGGCTGTTGCCACGGTGATCGCCCAGCACCAGCACCTTGCCGGCAGGTACCCGCAGATCGGCAATGTCCGGGCCTCCGCCATGCGTTAGATCCAGTCGGGCCTGCCGCTTGCCGAACCGTTCCACGTCAGTCATGGCAGTCATCTGCAAAGGCTGGCCATTGATGGTCAATCGTCCCTCCTGCAAGCGCACGCGGTCCCCGGCTACTGCGACCACGCGCTTGATCATGCGCACGCCATCGGCCGGGGAAGCGAACACCACCACCTCCCCGCGTTGCGGCACGTTGTCGCCCATCAGCTTCAGCCCGGTGAAAGGCAGGCGCAGGCCGTGCGCCCGCATGTCGACAACCACACGATCACCCGGCTGCAGGGTCGGCTGCATTGAACCGGTTGGCACCACGTAGTGATTTGCCAAGGTGTCGCGTGCAGCCAGGAACAGGCTCAGCAGCATCAGCAGCGGCAAAGCCTGCTTCTTCAGCCACAGCAGCGCTCGCTGGGGCAACGCGCGCGGGAAGGGGCATGCATTGAGGGCTCCGGAAGATGATGGAAGGGTCCAGCCCCCAGCCTAGACGTACGGCTCTGGGCCATGCATAGGACAAATTCCAGATGTCCTCCCTGGGCGCATGAAGTGCCCATCCGGAGGGCTGTCCGGCCTGGCTCGACGTTACAGCGCGCCGTCCGCATCCAGCATCTGCAACGACCCGATCACCAGCGCCCGCATGCCCTGCTTGAACTCGGTGATCACCTGGCCCTCTTCGTCATCCGCAATCGCGTAGATGGTGTCGGCGCCGGCGATGCAGTAGAACGCGATTGTGGCCAGCAGCCAGCGTGCCTTGTCCATCGGCAGGCCGAAGACTTCGGCCACGTGCGCCTGGTGGGAGGCGATCTTCTCCAGCATCGGCGCGGTCGCCACCGTGCGCCGCAGCAGGTACGGCGGCAGCCCGGGATGCGCCTTCACCACCTCGCACAACGATTCCACGAACACCATCAGATAGCCCTGCAGGCCGCCCGCCGCATCGGCCGAGGCGCGCGGAATCTGCCAGCGCTGGAACACCGCCTCGGCCACCAGGCGCTTCAGCGCCTCCAGGTTGGCCACGCGCTTGTACAGCGCGGCCTGGGTCACCGCCAGTTCGGCGGCCACGTTGGCCATGGTCAGGTTGGGCAGGCCCAGGCGGATGCCGATGTCGGCCAGGCGCTCGGGGGTGATGGTGGGCGGGCGGCCACGGGTCGGCGCCGTTGGATCGGGGTGCGGGCTCATACGGTGCGTGTTCATACCCTGCCGAGGGTGCCAGCAAAGGGACCCTCTTGTCCGCTTCGGTCTATTTAGTTTAATTTACTCAACTAATTCGGAATGCGTCTGGTTCGCACTCATGGCGCCGCCCGAACCGAGCCCCAGGCTCACTTCCCGCCAGGTCCCCACCCAGCCGACAACCCTGCGCTGCGCGCTCTTCCCGTGCTTGCCGATGGCAGCGCGCCAGGCGCGCTCGCCCTCGCGATTCACAGGACTCTGGCATGACCGTGTACCCCTTCTCCTCTCCACAAACCCGAGCTGCCGCCGCGTCCTGCAGCCAGCCACTCCCACACGGCCTGGCCCGGCGCTACCGCGCATCGGCGCTCGCGCTTGGCCTGATGGCATCGTGCGCCGCGCTGGCCGAAACCGCGCCGTCCACCCTGCCCTCGGTGCAGGTGCAGGAACAGCGCCGGGTCACCGCAGACTATGCCGGCGGTCAGGTGGCCGCCGGCGGCCGTATGGGCCTGCTCGGCGACAAGGATTTCATGGACACGCCGTTCAGTACGGTCAGCTATACCGAGTCCTTCATCCGCGACCGCCAGGCCAAGGACCTGACCGACGTCATCGCCGCCACCGACCCCACCGTCTTCAGCAACGGCGTCACCGGCGCATGGAGCGAGAACTACGCGATCCGCGGCTTCGCCTCCAGCACCAGCGACACCACCTTCAACGGCCTCAGCGGCATGGCGCCGTACTACCGTACCTCGCCGGAGATGTTCGAACGCATCGAGGTGCTGAAAGGCCCCTCCGCGCTGCTCAATGGCATGCCGCCGGGCGGCTCGGTGGGCGGCGCGGTGAACCTGGTGCCCAAGCGCGCTGGCGAGCAGCCGCTGTTGCGGGTCAGCGCCAACTTCGCCTCCGATGCGCAGTTCGGCACCCATGTGGACATGGGCCGTCGGCTCGGCGCCGACAAACAGTTCGGCATCCGCTTCAACGGCGCGTACCGTGATGGCGATGGCGCGGTCGGCAAGCAGCGCAAGAAGGTGCAGCTCGGTTCGCTGGCACTGGACTGGCGCGGCGAGCGTGCGCGGCTGTCGGCCGATCTGTACAGCGCCGATGACCGTGTTGATGGCCCTGCACGTGGCGTCGGCCTGGCGCCCGGCGTCGCCATTCCGCGGCCGCCGCGTGGCGATACGCTGATCAACCCGGACTGGGCCTACGTGGACAGCCAGGACAAGGGCGCGATGCTGCGCGGCGAACTGGACATCAACGATAGCCTGATGGCCTACCTCGCGTACGGCACCAGCAGGACCGACTACCGCTACAACGGCTCGATCAGCGCGCAGATCCTCAACCCGGCGGGTGACTTCACCACCGTGATCGGCCAGCTCGCGTTCGACATCAAGAAGCAATCCGGTGACGCCGGCCTGCGCGGCAGCTTCCGTACCGGCAGCGTGGGCCACCAATGGGCCGCCAACGTGACCCACTATCAGCATACCCAGAACGACTACGGCCGCCGCAGCGTGCCGGGCTGGGACTGGACCACCAACCTGTACAACCCGGTGTGGGGCCCGGCCGCGCCGTTCGTAGCACCACACATCTCGCATACCGAACTGCGGCTGGACAGCATCGGCTTCGCCGACACCTTGTCCTTTGCCGATGAACGTGTGCAGCTGACGCTGGGTGTGCGCCGCCAGCAGGTGGTCAGCGAGACCTTCAACGTGGCCACGGGTGCACGCACCTCACGCTACGACGAGAGCGCCACTACCCCGGCAGCGGCGCTGCTGGTGAAGGCGACCGACACGGTCTCCCTCTACACCAACTACATCGAAGGCCTCAGCCAGGGCGCCACCGCGCCGATGACCGCTGCCAATGCCGGTGAAGTGTTCGCACCGTTCCGCACCAGGCAGAAGGAGCTGGGCCTGAAGCTGGACCTGGGCCGCTTCGCGCACACCTTCAGCGTGTACGAGATCAAGCGGCCGAGCAGCTACACCGACCCGGTCACGAATATCTTCTCGTTTGGCGGCGAGCAACGTAACCGCGGTGTGGAATGGGGCTTCTTCGGCACACCCATCGACGGCGTGCGTCTGCTGGGTGGCGTGGCCTACGTGCAGCCGAAGCTGACCCGCACGGCAGGCGGCGTGAATGAAGGACGCATCGCCACCGCCGTGGCGCAGCGGCAGGCCAAGCTGGGCGTGGAGTGGGATGTGCCTGCGCTGGAAGGCCTGACCCTGACAGGTAATGCCACGTCGATGTCGCAGCAGTACATCAGTGCCGACAACCGCCTGTCGGTGCCGGGCCGCACGTTGTTCGACGTGGGCGCGCGCTACAGCACCACGCTAGCCGGGCGGCCCCTTGCGCTGCGGGCCACCGTGAACAACGTGACCAACAAGTCTTATTGGGGCATGCCGTTACTGTCCAGCCTGGCACTGGGTGCACCGAGGACGGTGCTGCTGTCGGCAACGATGGATTTCTGAGAAGGCATCCACGCATGGCGTGGATCTAATGTGGAGCCGAGCATAGGCTCGGCTCCACAGCAGAAGTTGGGGCCGGATTCCGTTGCCGAGCCAAGAGGATGAGACCCCGATGCAGGCTCACCTACCAGGCCATGCGCAAGCCCACTTGGCCACCCACGTTCCGATAGCCGCGGTCACCGCGCTGCACGCTCACGCCACCCCACGCACCCCAGCGCTGGCCCAGCTTCAGCTCGGCACCGGCCTGCACCTCGTAGCGGTTGCGCGGCACGTCCGCACCCGGCGTGTCACCGTTGAACTGCAACGTGCTGGCGCCGCTGTCACGCAGCCAGTTTACGCTGAGGTAGGGCTGCACCGTGTTGCCCGCTGCAGTCGCATGACCAAACACGCGCACGCCCAGGCGCCCGCTCAGGCCACCGGCATCGGCATGGTCAATCACCGTGCCATTGCTCTCCACGTGGCGATCAGCGCGGAAATCGACATGGCCCAGCTGCAGCTGCGGCTGCACGTACAGCGCGCTGGCGTTGCCCTGCCACACGTTGAAGGTGTAGCCGGTCTCCAGCGACGCACTGGCCATGCGGGAGTCGTAGTGCTCCGGCGCCAGGCCCACGCCCTGCACGCGGTTATCGAAACGGCCGTACTGCAGGGCCGCATCGATGTATGCACCCTGCGTGCCGTCAGCCGCCTGCAACCAGGTGCCGTACACACCTAGCGCGCTGCCACGCACCCGACCCTTGGCGCTGTAGCCGGTCAGATCGGACACTGCGCTGCTGTCGGCACGCCCCGTACCCAACATCACGCCGAATGCAGCGTTGCCTCGGCGAACAAGGTCACTGCCGATCTGCAGCACCGAGGTGTTGCCATCGATCGACAGCTGACCGCCGACCGCGCTGAAGTCCGCCTGCTGCCGGCCCACGAGCGCCCACGCGGCACGGCCTTCATCCAGCGGGACGGTACCGATGCGGTCGTTCATACGATGGGAAAACATGTTGATGGCTGCCGACTGGTTTGCCAAGTACGCACCGGCTTCCGGGCGCAGCAGCCGAGGCGGAGTGATGGGGTCAACCGGATCGATCGGGTCAATCGGCGCACAGCCCGGCAGCGACGGATCGACCTGGCACGGGTCGGGCGTCGTCGGCAGTTCGGAACGCAGGTACCAGTTGCCCTCGCCACCAGCCACACCACCCTTGTGCAGGAAGTACTCATACGTACCGGCCACGGCACGTCCGGCCAGCGTGTAGCGGGCCAGCGACGCGCCATCAACCCGGATCAGTTCGATCCCGTCCAGCGTTTGCGCACCGAGGCCGCCGACGTTGTTTACCACCACCTGCGCATCGCCCCGCGCGTCGCCATGCACGTAAAGGCGGTCGATGGCCGAATCGTCCCCCTGCAATGCACCGTTGAACAGGAACGTCGCAGCGGTCGTATCCAGATCACCGGCCACGGTCAACGTGTTGAAACCGCGCCCGTCGGACAGTGCAAGGCCACTGCCGTTGACCTGCAGCGATTCGACCGCAGTATCGCCGGTCAACGTCCATTGGCTGCCACTGTCCAGCGAGACGCCGTGCAGCCGATCCGAGCGGCCCACCCACAGCGAGCCCTCCGACAGGTGCACGTGCAGCTCCGACTGCGGCGCCCGGCCCGCCGCCAGATCGTCGGGATTGATGACGATGTCGCCCTGCATCCGCGCGCCCTCCGCCAAGGCCACGTCGAAGCGACCGGCCACGGCCGCATCCAGCTGCACGGCGATGCCGTTGCCACCGTACAGCACCGCGCCCTTGCCCAGCGCCAGTCCGGCATCACGCGTGGAACGGATCCAGGCGCCGCCGTGCTGCTGGCTTACCAGCGATCCGCCATCGATCTGCAGGCGCCCGCCATCGTTGATTACTGCCGTCCATGAGCCCTCACCCTCGGTCAATACGTGGGTGTCGTGCAGCACAACTTCGCCAGTGCCACCGGCCTTCACACCGGTCGCGTCTGTACCGGAGGTACGTACCACCGAGCCGTCCAAACGGATAGTGCCGCCCTGTCGTGCAACCACCGCCGAAGCCTGGTCGCCCTCGGTCGTGATCCAGGAACCCACCATGTCTACCGTGGGAGGCGTTGCGCCGACACGGCTGCCATCAGCCAGGAGGGCCGTTGCTCCGTGGCCCGATGCCTGCAACACACTCTCGTGGACCGTGGCCTTGCCACCTTCCAACCACAGGGCCACGCCGGAATCGGCCAGCGCGCTGAGGCTGGAACCGCGCACCTCCAGCGCGTTGTTGCCCGACGAGCGAATACCGTTCCCGCCACTGATGAAACTCGATTCAACCTTGGCCGTATTGCGCTCTCCGATGATGGAGAGGCCTGTGCCGGATCTGGCGCCTTCTACGCCTGCAGCAGCCTCAAGCCGGCTCTCGCCGACCAGGACGGTATGGTCACTACCCGTTATTGATACTGCATTGCTCCCGCTGGAAGAAACAATGCTGTTTCCAAGGGTGAGCTGGCTTCCGTCGCCGCGGACGTCGACCGCTATGTAGGTAGCGCTCAGCTGGCTGCCGGATACCGTGCCCATGCCACTGTTCAGGTCCAACGCGATGACCCCGCTCAGCTCGCTGCCGGCGATATCCAGCTGCCCCTTGTAGATACGTGCCGCCACGCCGCCTCCAGCATGAATCCGGCTGGCGTAGACCTGTGCCATCCCTCCGTCGGCCAGCGACAGGCCCGCCGGACTGAATCCCTTTTCCTGGTCGCTCAGGACGATCTCAACGCCATGCAGCGCCACCCGTGCACTCTCGCGTACAACAATGCCCTCGGGCTCGAAGAACGACCCCGGTGCAGCCGGTTGTTCAACGATGCGGACATTCCGCAGCACGACCTCCGATGTTCCCGTGGCCAGGATGCCGGTGCCCGAACTCCCCTGCAGGTCCACCTGCACGCCCTCCAGCAGCGACGTTCCACCGGTCGCTACGAAGGCCGTGTCGCTGTTCGAGGTGATCTTCCCGCCCCGCATCTGCAGGCTGCCGTCCTGTACCGAGATACCAGCGCCACTGCTTTCGGCCGTCGTGATACCGACGTTCTCGAGGATAACGTCCCCTCCGTCCACCGAAACTCCGGTGCTTCGCCAACCTCCCACCGAAATGTCCATGTTCGAGACATGCACCGATGCCGCGGACCTCGCGGAAATGCCGTGTGCATCGCTTCCATTGGTCTGGATGCTGCCGCCATCCAGCACGATCCGGCTGCCGTCGCCTTCCGCCAGGACCGCTGGACGGCCGCTGCCCGACTGGTACAGGTTCACCGCGCCTGCGGGGACGATGGAACCGCCGTTGAGCGCGTGAAAGAGTGGACGGCTGGAGGCTCGATAGTCACCGGCTGCAGGCGTCTGCTCATCGCCATCGGCGATGACCTGCTGCGCCAGCACCGGGAAGCCGGCGAGCACGCCAGCAAGCAGCCCCAAAGAGGGGACGACACGTTGATTGCGACACATGAAAGCGCTCCGACGAAAGGCAATGTCGCAAATGGTGCTTTCTGTCGCAGAGCTCATCCATGCAACTTGTTGCAATCAGGCAGTACAGGGGTCGGCGGGTTCATCTGGCGTTGCGCGGCCCGCATTGCAGACCCGCGCTGGCAGCCAGGAACGCCGCCGGGCGTGGGCCCGGCGCTACAACGATGCTGTTGCTACCAGCGCCGTGCCACGCCCAGCTGTGCGCTCGTCTGGCGGTAGCCGTGATCACCACGCGAGACGTTGAGGCCACCCCAGGCGGACAGGCCGCTCCGGAACTGGATGCGTACCCCACTTCCCACTTCGTAGCGACTGCGCGGTGCAATACCGGCGATTGTCTCGTTGCCGAAACCGAGCTCGGATCGGCCAGTATCGCGATACCCGTGGGCGGCCAGCCATGGACTGACCACTGCGCCCTGTCCTCCGGCACCCTGCCCCTCCAGGCGCAACCCCAGGCGCCGTGACCACGCGGTACGGGTTGGATGTGCGATCGAGGTGCCGGTTGCCTCCACGTGCAGGTTGCCGCGATCGCGGAACCGGACGATCTGTACATCCGGTTGCAAGGTCAGCACAGTGCCGCCAAGCGTGCCCAGCGGCAGGCGGTAGCCGGCCTGAAGCGATGCCTGGCGTGCGCGCGACCGGTACTGCTCGGGTGCCAGGGCATCACCCTGCACGCGATTGCGGAAGCGGGCATGCACGACCGCAGCATCCACATGGGCCGCCTCGCCCTGCCAACCGGCGTACACGCCGAGGGCATTGGACTGCACCCGGCCGCGGGCGGCATAGCCGGTCAGCGACGAGCGCGACTGCGCATCGGCACGCCCGGACGACAGCGACACGCCAGCGCGGCCACGCCCGGCGTCGAACACGCCCAGGTCGGCGCCCAGCTGCAGGCTGTTCCACTGCGCGGATTGCTGCAGCTGATCCACCAGTCCCGGCAGCTGCGCCTGACCACTCTCAACCCGGGTCCACCCGCGTACGCCCTCCCGCCCCTCATTCGTGGCCAGAGGCTGGCGTGGCTGCAGCAGCGCCTGTCGCACCCACCGGTTGGCCAGATAGGCACCCGCTTCCGGTCGCAGCACGCCTGCCGGGTCAGGCAGCGATGGAACTTCCGGGGTCGGATCAGGGCCCGGCTCCGGTGTCGGATCGGGTGTCGGCTCCGGCGCCGGATCGGGATCGGGTACTGGATCGACACCGCAGCCGGGCAGCGTCGGATCGTCATCGCATGGGTCAACGGCGGACAACTGCGAGCGCAGGTACCAGTCACCATCGGCGTTATCACGATGCAGGAAGTACTCATACATGCCGCCGACCGCACGACCGGACAGGGCCAGCGTCGCCAGCGACTGCCCGCCCACGGTGATCAAGGGGATCCCCTTGTCGGTTGCGGCCCCGTCGCCAACGCCGACCACCGAGACCGTGCCGTTGCCCAGGAAATCGCCCTGGACGTCGAAGCGATCACTGGCCGCGGCGTCACCGCCAAGCACCGTATCCAGGCGCAGGTGACCGTCATCAAGAAGCAGATCGCCGCGCACGACGAAGCGATCACCTGCATGGCCGTTGGCCAGCGACACCTCGCTGCGCTGCACACTCAACTGATCGACCATGGCGTTGCCGTCCACCTGCCAGACGCTGCCCTCGCGCAATGCGACATCGAGCCGGCCAACATCGGCGACGCGGGCGCACCCTTGCATCAGGCTGCCGTGCACCTGGACATCGGCCTCGGCGAAGCGGCCGATATCGAACAGTGCCCCGCGCTCGTTCGCCAGTACGCTGCCCGCCTGCGCGCGCAGCTGCACCCGGGTATCGGGTGCCTCCAGGACGATCGCCGCAGCCCCTCCGCCAAGCAGCTGCGATGCGTGCAGGTTCAGCTGTGCCTGGCCGTACCGCACCGCCATGCGCAGCGCCGCGTCGCTGCCCTCTGCCACGCTGTTGATCATGTCCAATCGATTGGCATCGCCATCGAGGAAGCGCACTGCATCGCCCTGCAGCGCCTGTACCTGGCTGTCCTGCAACATCAGTTCGGCGCCCATGCCTGCACGGCCCGCGTCGGCGCCGCGATAGCCTGCAACGATACCATTGCTACGATTGCCCTCGGCGCGAACCTGCACGCCGTACAGCTGGGCACGACCCACGTAGGCGTACGACGGGCCTCCGAAACCAATGTGACCCGACTCGACGTAGAGCCCCGTACTGTCTTCCCCCGCTGTGCGAATGCTGCCGCCCTGCATGGCCACATCCGATCGATAGTTCCAGAGGCCGAACGCCCTGTCACCCTGGGTCGCGATGTCCACGTTGCGCAGCTGCAGCCACGCACTGGGATTGAGCGCGACGCCCGCACTATCCTGGCCCTGCGTGAAGATCGAGCTGTCGATCACGGTGGTCGTATTCGCCTTGGCGATGAATCCTGACGCGTCCGGCGAAATATTGCCTACGTACAGCCCCGTCGAAGCCTCGCCGGAGGTCCGCAGGTGCGACCGGCTGATCCTTGCGCCGTCCACATGGTTGCTGGTCATCACCAAGGCGTCGGACATCGTCCCTGCAGTCTCGACCAGGCTGTCTTCCATCACCAGATAACCACGCTGATTGATATCCATCTCCACGCCTGGCCAGCGATCGCGACTGCCGATCACGGTGGCGTCGTAGACCTCCAGCGACCGATCGAACCAGAGATCGTGGGCGGCGATTTCAACGCCACACAGGTAGGACACCTCTACAGCAGGATCACCCGGATCAGCCGGGCGCGGAATGCTCGGGCAGGGCACGCCGGGAGGAGCGGCGGCAACCGATGCTGCGGGTAGAACCAGGGCCAGCATCAGTGCTGCCGCCAGAGGCTGTCGGGTGAGGTTGTTCATGGCGTCCAGGAATCGAAAGGTGGTATAGGCAGGAACTTTCGCCCCGTACGCCACCGAATGCCATGCAACTTGTTGCAAATCCATCCGCAGTACGAAAGCTGCAACCAGCCAAACAAGACATGCGCCATCGCGATTGTCTTTTCTCGCAGTACGCCCGCACAGCGCTGTTCCTGTAGCGCTGAGCCATGCAAGGTTCCGTCTGGTCCGAGGAGCCGAGCGCGGGCACGGCTCTACGGATCGTCAGGCAATCCGCGATCGGCATCCACGCAGGGCGTAGATCTACAAAAGCGCACTGTCGGGTTCGTACGAATCCGATAGTGTCCTTCCCGGCCGGACTCCACCATCGGCGTGACCCTCCTCACGCGGTGGTGCCATGCGCCTTCCAGCCTTTCCTTCGTTCACCACGTCGTTGCGACATGTGCTGCTCGCAACACTCCTTCTCGTACCCTCGCTGGCAACCGCCGCCTCGATCTGTGTCATGCGCTCGGGTGAGCGCCTGCTGCTGGTGCAGGATGTCACCTCGCGCTGGCAGCTGCCTGGCGGAACGGCAGAACACGGTGAATTGCCGCAACAGACCGCTGCTCGCGAAGCGCTGGAAGAAACCGGGCTTGCCGTCGCCACCACCGACCTGCTGGACGACAAGTTGGGTGTGCATGTATTCGCCTGCCGTGCCCTCGAACCCGTCCAGGTGCACGGCAATGCGGTGAATGTGCTGGATGCGCCGCACCTCGGGCGGGAGATCATCCAGGCGCGCTGGGTCAGCCGCGACGAGGTGCGTACACTGCGCACGCGTTTCCCGCAGCAGTTGGAGCGCGCGTATCAGCGGCTGCACGCAGTAGCCGAGAGTGAAGTACGCCCCGTCGCGCGCTTCGGGGCCGCCTCGGCCTTCCGCCAAGCGGAACTGGATTGCGTGCAGCGCACCCAGCAGTGGCCGGTGCGCGGGCTGGCGATGATTGGCAACGTCCTGGGCGAATTCTGGTTCTATCTGCTGGCAATGCCCGTGTTGTGGGTTGCGTTCGGCGCGCAGGCATCCCGCCTGATGCTGATGGCGTTGATGGTGGTCACGCTGGCCGTGCAGAGCATCAAGGTCTTCGCACCGGTGCCACGCCCCTTCAGCTTCGACGCCACGCTCAGCCTGGCCGGTGCCGCCGGCCCTTCCCTGCCCAGCGGACACACCACCAGCGCCACCTGCTTCTTCGTGCTGGTCGCGCTGTGGTTGTTGGCACGCCAACACATCACCGGAAGGTTCAAACGCTCGGCAGTGCTGGGTATCGCGCTGCTGGCCGGGGTGATCGCTGGAATGGCCCGGGTCTGGCTGGGGGTTCACTATTGGAGCGATGTTGCTGCAGGGTTGCTGTTGGGTAGTGCGATCGCGGCGGGAATCCATGCGCTGGGGACATCGCTGGCACGCCACGAACACCCGGCGGTGCGCGAGCGGATCTGCTGGGCTGCCATTGCCTGCGTCAGCCTGGCCGTGGGTGTGGCCTGGCAGGCCCTGCCGCTGCTATTGCCGTTCTGCGTAGCAGCCGCCTGCGCGGTGCTGCCGCGTGCAACCCGGGAGCGAGCGTCGATGGGCTCGGCAGCATGGCTGCTGGCCGGCCTGCTGGTGCTGGGTGGCGTATGCCTGCCGATGGCACAGCGCGCCGAACCGTTCGTGCTTGCGGCCGGCCTGCAGGCGCTGGACTACGTGGGGCTGGGCGCGTGGGTGGCGTGGGGTGCCAGTGCGGCTGCCGCGTGGTGGCCGCTGAGGTACCCGCGGTAGCGTCCACGCATGGCGCCGAGCCATGCTCGGCTGCGTTTTGTCCGGCTCTATATGAACAGCATCCGCGCATGGCGTGGATCTACTCGGGGTGCAGCCGGAAGATGGCGTGGTTGGTCAGCGCCAGCGCGGCCAGCTTCAGCCCTTCCATCACGCGGTCGCCCACGTAGTGCTCCGGGCCGCCGTTCTGGCGGGCGCGCTCGGCGGCCAGCAGGATCTCGTTGATGATGCGCAGGCCGGCCAGGGCGCCATCGCTGTCGGCCAGCGCCAGGCAACGGCCCGGCAGCTGGTGACGCTCGGGCCAAGGCTGGCCGTCCGCGGCCACGCCGCGGCCGATCTGGTGCAGCAGCGCGATCAGGTTGTTGGGGTCGGGCGTTGCGCTCGCTTCCTCGCCTTCATCGGCGTTGGCCGGGGCGTACTGGGTGCGCAGAGGGGGAATGTCCGAAGGGTTCATGGCAAGTCTCCGTACAAGGCTACGGTGCCACCGCCCTTAACAAAGGCGGCGGACGGTACGTGGCTGGAAATCCGGCGGTCGCGTAAGCACTAACCGGCAGGTGGGCTATCGCCCACCTCCACGCACCGCCCGCCATAAAGCACGGGCGAATTGCCAGCCGGCACCGCACAAAGCGGCGCCGGCTGGCGTGCGCAAACTACACGCGACCAACGGGGTTTCCAGGCCCCGGCCACCCTTTTCCGGCGGCACCCCATCATGTGCACAACGGGGTGGCAGGCGCCAACAACCCACGTGCAAAGACAGCAACGTTCACGCAGTGGCAGCATTGTCGCATATCGACAATCGAGCCGAAATTCAACAACTTGCACCATGCCGATGGCGCCTGGCTTCACCTGCATCGGCACCATGCGTTCCTTGACCGCATCCGGCTTTCAAGACGCGCGACACGCCAGTTCCGACATTACGCAAGCAGATGTGCAATCAACGCCAGCACCGCCAGATGTCCCACGTAGTACCCGTAGAACACCCACCGCCAGCGCGGCAGTGGCCATGTCACCCGCGCGGCCAGCAGCACCACCGGTACGGCCAGCAATGCCCAGCCGTTGTGGTTGGCCCAGCACACCGCTGCGAGCCCGACCAGCAACAGCCACCACGCGCGATGCCGGAACGCGATCCATCCCAGCAGCACGCATCCGACACCCGCCCACTGGTAGTCCACGAACATCGGCAGCACGCCGGCAGCCAGCAACAGCAGAACGGGCCGATGGTTCGCCAGCGCATGAACGGCCACGGCCGCCAGAGTGAAAGTAAGCAGGATGTTGAGCGGCAGCCAGGAACCAAACGCGAATGCGTGCACTGGCTGCGCGATCAGCCCCCACAGCGCGAGCCGACGCATCGACTTGCGCAGGTCGGCCCCGGGCTGGGCCAGGTTGCAGGCCATCACCAGCGCGAACAGCGGGAAGGCAATGCGCCCCAGTTCGCTGACCACCGGTACGTAGCCGCCAAAGACCACCTTGGCCACGTGATCACCGGTCATGGCCAGCAGTGCGATCCACTTCAGCAGCTCGCGCGCGCCGCTGCCAAGGGTGAAGTTGAAGGTTGACGTCCCGGTCGTGGTCGCTTGCATCGCGGAAGCTTATGCGCATCGGCCAACCCATTTCCAGCGCCGCGCAGGAGTCCGTCGCTGCAGCCCGCAGGTGGCGGCGCTATGCTGGCCGCCCCAGCTTGTGAGACACCTGCCATGCGTACCCTGTACCCCGCCATCGAACCCTACCGCGAGTTCACCCTGCCGGTGAGCGATCTGCACACGCTGCATGTCGAAGAGTGCGGCACACCGGACGGCATTCCGGTGGTGTACCTGCACGGCGGCCCAGGCGCGGGCATTTCACCCACCCATCGCCGTTTCTTCGATCCGGCACGCTACCGCATTGTGTTGATCGACCAGCGTGGCAGCGGCCGCTCCACCCCGTTCGGCGAGCTGCGCGACAACACCACGCAGGACCTGGTGGCCGACATCGAGAAGGTGCGTGAGCACCTGGGCATCGAGCGTTGGCTGGTCTATGGCGGCTCCTGGGGGTCGACCCTGTCACTGGCCTACGCACAGGCACATCCCGAGCGCGCCACCGGCCTGATCGTGCGCGGCGTATTCCTCGGCCGCGAAATGGAAAACCGCTGGTTCGCCGAAGCCAACGGCGGTGCGCGCTGGATCTTCCCGGAGCGCTGGGACCGCTATGAGGCCTACATTCCGGAAGCCGAGCGCGGCGACATGATCGCAGCCTACTGGAGCCGCATGGACAGCCCGGATGTGGCGATCCGGATCGAAGCCGCGCAGGCCTGGCTGGGCTGGGAGGACAACGCGGCCACCCTGCAGCACGACGTGGATGCGCAATCCACCGACGACCCGCTGGACACATTGGCAAAGGCCCGCATTGAAGCGCATTACTTCCGCAACAGCATCTTCCTGGAGCCGGACCAGCTGCTGCGCGATATCGATCACATCCGCCACCTGCCCTGCGTGATCGTGCAGGGGCGCTACGACATCATCTGCCCGCCGCGCAGTGCGTGGGATCTGGCCAAGGCCTGGCCGGAAGCCCGGCTGGAGATGGTGACCTCCGGCCACAGCGCGAACGAGCCGGCCACGGTGGATGCGCTGGTGCGGGCCACGGACGCCTTTGCCGACCGTTTCTGAGCAGATGGTAGTGCCGGCCGCTGGCCGGCATCCCACCGTTCGAGGGTAGCTTCGACTCCGCGCAATCGCTGCTGCGCGGCCAGGTGAATGGCGACCCACCGGCAACGGTCCACGGCCCCATTCTTCGCAGCCCGCTTACAGCTCCGCGCAGAAGATCCGGCGGTGACCACCGCACCGGTGGTTCGCCCTTTCCCCAGGAGCACGCCATGACCGGTTATCGCTGCCTTCCCATCGCTCTCTCGCTATCTGCGGGCCTGCTGCTGGGCGCCTGTTCCAATCCCCAGGAGGCCAGCAAGGCCACCGCCGCCGAGGACGTGACAGAAGTAAGGCTCATCCCTGCCTACGAATCGCTGGACAAGGACAAGGACGGCATCGTCACCCTGGCGGAAGTCGATGCGGTAGCACCGGACTGGGCCGAACGGCTGCATGCCTGCGATACCGACCGTGACAAGACGTTGACCCGTGGCGAGTACGACGTGTGCAAGCAGACCAGCGCTTCGCATTGATCCATCACTGAACCCTCGATTGGCGCTGTGCATGCCCGGCTATACCAAGGTATAGCCGGGCTAACCCACGAGTCTCTAGGCCTGTCCCATTCAGGGGCGGACAATAGCACCACTGGCCAGGGCAACCCTGGCTGCCAACTTCCCCTCATGGAGACGCAGATGGACCCCGACCCTGCCGGGTGCGCCGCACCCCGGATCACCGCCTGTTGCCTGTTCCTGGCGCCTGCCCGCCGGTCCCTGCCTGCCTGAGTGACGGGGGACCGCCAGGCGCCGCCTGCCTGGAGATCGCCCCCATGTCCTACAAGATCCTCTACATCACCCTGCGCCGCCTGATCGGCGAGCGCGATGTTGCCGCCCTGCGCAGCCAGCTGCTGCAATACGGCCCGGTCATGTTTGCCCGTTCGCTGTCGCTCGGTTCGCCGCGCGTGGTGGCCGACGCCTTGTCGCTGCTGCCGATCAGCGAGCGCATCACTGTGCTGCGTCATCTGCCCTATCCCCTGCGCGATGCGATGAAGCCGCTGTGCATCGGTGGCAGCCAGCGGCTGCACATGCAGCCATGGTCACCGGCGGTGCTGGCGATGCGCCACGCCTGATCTGTGTCACCCATTCCGTTCGTGTTCCCGCTGCGGCCGGCTCTGACATTCGAGGAGCGTCCCATGAGCCTGCTCAACGCCTGGTTCAACGCCTTCCTGCGCAGCCGTCGCGCAGGCAACCTGTTCCGCCGCCGCGCGATGCCCGAAGTCGGGTTTGGTCCGGGCAGCGCCGAAGCGGCGCCGTTCGCGCTCACCACCGGCCTGGTCACGCTCGCCCAGCAGGACGAAGCCGAGCTGCTGGCCACGCTGGGCTCGCATGCCGATGGCCTCAGTCCCCATGAGGCCGAGGAGCGACTGTCCACGCTCGGCCCCAATGAGGTGGATCACGAGAAGCCGCTGCCGTGGTGGCGCCACCTGTGGCAGTGCTACCGCAATCCGTTCAACCTGCTGCTGACCGTGCTGGCGGCGGTGTCCTGGCTGACCGAGGACATCAAGGCGACGATCGTCATCGGTGCGATGGTGCTGCTGTCCACGCTGATCCGCTTCGTGCAGGAGGGTCGTTCGAACCGAGCGGCCGAGCGGCTGAAGGCACTGGTCGGCAACACTGCGCGCGTGCTGCGCCGCAATCCCGGCACCGAGGCTGCGGATGTGGCAGACCAGTACTTCGGCGCGCGCCTGCACAGCCGTCGCCCTGCACGCCTGCTGGACCTGCCGATCCGTGAACTGGTGCCCGGCGACCACATCGTGCTGTCGGCAGGCGACATGATTCCGGCCGATTGCCGCGTGCTGAACGCCAAGGACCTGTTCGTGGCGCAGGCGGCGATGACCGGCGAGTCGCTGCCGGTGGAGAAATTCGCGCACCCGGGCGATGGCCTGGCCGGCCTGCTGGAACAGCACAACCTGCTGTTCATGGGTACCAACGTGGTGTCCGGTACGGCCACCGCCATTGTGCTGGCCACCGGTAACCGCACCTACTTCGGCACCCTGGCCCAGCGCAGCACCGCCACCGACCGTGCGCCCACCGCATTCCAGGCCGGCGTCAACAGTGTCAGCTGGCTGCTGATCCGCTTCGCGCTGGTGATGGTGCCGTTCGTGCTGCTGATCAACGGCTGGACCAAGGGCGACTGGACCGAGGCGTTCCTGTTCGCGCTGTCGGTGGCGGTGGGCCTGACGCCGGAAATGCTGCCGATGATCGTCACTTCCACCCTGGCCAAGGGCGCGGTGCTGCTGTCGCGGCGCAAGGTGATCGTCAAGCGCCTGGATGCCATCCAGAACTTCGGCGCGATGGAAGTGCTGTGCACCGACAAGACCGGCACCCTCACCCAGGACAGGATCGCGCTGGAGCGCCACACCGATGTGTTCGGCCACGATTCGGAAGACGTACTGAAGTTCGCTTACCTCAACAGCCACTTCCAGACCGGGCTGATCAACCTGCTGGACCGTGCGGTACTGGAGCACGTGGAGCTGCAGAGCTCGCTGCGGCTGTCGCAGGACTACCACAAGGTGGATGAGATCCCGTTCGACTTCGAGCGCCGCCGCATGTCGGTGGTGGTCTCCGAGCGCGAGGACCACCATGAGCTGATCTGCAAGGGGGCAGTGGAAGAGATGCTGGCGGTGTGCAGCACCGTGCGCGAGAACGGCCAGGACATGCCGCTGGACGAGCGCCGCCTGGCGCGGGTGCGGCAGACCACCGAGGAACTGAACGAACAGGGCCTGCGCGTGGTGGCGGTGGCGATGAAGGAGACCGCAGCCAGCCAGACCACCTACTCGCAGGCGGACGAGTGCGGGTTGACCCTGGTCGGCTACGTGGCGTTCCTCGACCCGCCGAAGGAATCGGCCGCGCAGGCGCTGCAGGCGCTGGCCGCGCATGGCGTGGAGGTCAAGGTCTTCACCGGCGACAACGAACTGGTGACCGCGCGTGTCTGCGCGCAGGTGGGGCTGGACGCCGACACCATCCTGACCGGGCCGCAGATCGAGCGCATGGATGACGGCGCGCTGTCGCGGGCGCTGCACCACCATTGCGTGTTCGCCCGGCTGACGCCGCTGCACAAGGAGCGCCTGGTGCGCGAGCTGCGTGCTCAGGGCAAGGTGGTCGGCTTCCTCGGCGACGGCATCAATGATGCACCGGCGCTGCGCGCAGCCGATATCGGCATCAGCGTGGACAGTGCGATGGACATCGCCAAGGAGGCCGCCGACATCATCCTGCTGGAAAAGAACCTGATGGTGCTGGAGGAAGGCGTCATCCAGGGCCGGCGCACGTTCAACAACATGCTGAAGTACATCCGCATGACCGCCAGCTCCAACTTCGGCAATGTGTTCTCGGTGCTGGTGGCCTCGGCCTTCCTGCCGTTCCTGCCGATGCTGCCGCTGCAGCTGCTGGTGCAGAACCTGCTGTACGACATCTCGCAGATCGCCATTCCGTTCGACAACGTGGACGAAGAGCTGGTGCGCAAGCCGCTGAAGTGGAACCCGGCGGACATCGGCCGCTTCATGGTGTTCTTCGGGCCGATCAGCTCGATCTTCGACCTGAGCTGCTTCGCGCTGATGTGGTACGTGTTCGATGCACGCACGCCGGCCGACCAGGGCCTGTTCCAGTCCGGCTGGTTCGTGGTCGGCCTGCTGACCCAGACCCTGATCGTGCACATGATCCGCACGCCGAAGCTGCCGTTCCTGCAGAGCATCGCCGCGCCGCCACTGCTGCTGATGACCGGCCTGATCATGGCCATTGGCGTGGCCCTGCCGATGAGCCCGCTGGCCGGCTACTTCAAGCTGCAGGCGCTGCCGGCCGGCTACTGGCCGTTCCTGGTGGCGATCCTGTTCGGCTACGCGGTGCTGACCACTGCGCTGAAGCGGTTCTACATCCGTCGTTACGGCTGGCAGTAAGCGCCCGCCGCTTTGTCCAGGGAGAAACACAATGGACATCAATCCGAACCTGCCGGCGTTCGACGCCGGTGCCACGCTCAGCTCGCTGATCAGCCTGTCGGTGGCGTTCGTGCTGGGCACGGTCATCGGCCTGGAACGCCAGCTGCGGCAACGCACCGCGGGCCTGCGTACCAACACGCTGGTGGCGGTGGGAGCGGCGGTGTTCGTCGATCTGGCCGTGCGCTTCCATGACCTGTACGGCGGCCCGCCGTCACCGCTGCATGTGGTGGCCTATGTGATCTCCGGCGTCGGCTTCCTCGGTGCCGGCGCGATCATGAAGGACGGCGCGCAGGTGTCCGGCCTGAACACCGCCGCTACCCTGTGGGGATCGGCGGCGGTGGGAGCATGTGCCGGTATCAAGCTGCTGCCCGAAGCAGTGCTCGCCGCGGTGTTCGTGCTGGCCGCCAACACCCTGCTGCGGCCGGTGGTGAACCGCATCCAGCGGCAGCCGCTGCCGGAAGCGTTCAGCGAAGCGACCTATGCGATCAACGTGGTCTGCCAGCGCGAGCAACAGGCAGAGGTGCTGGATCAGCTGTTGCTGCTGCTTGAGCAGGCGCAGTACCCGGTGCGCGCGGTGGACCAGCGCCCGTTCGGCGAGCGCGACGTGGAAATCGAAGCGGTGCTGTATGCCACCACGGTGGATGCCGGCGAACTGGATGCGGTACTGGCGACGCTGGCGACCACGCCCGGCGTGCTGCAGGGGTTCTGGAACGCCAGCCTGGAGGAGTAGTGCCGGCGGCTGGCCGGCAACCTGATGATCCGCGGACGCCCCATGCATCGCCTCGGCATGCCCACCGCTGGGGGTAGTGCCGGCCGCTGGCCGGCAACCCCGTGATCTCCGGAAGCACCGTGCAGATGCCGGCCAGCGGCCGGCACTACCAGGCATCGCTTTGACCGGTGCCGACCAAGGCCGGCATCCACCGATGGCGGCTTTGCTATCCTTTCACCCCACGCCAGGGAGCCGTCCCGATGCCATCGCTGTCGCCCCGCCGCCCACTGGTGCTGCTGGTCCTGATCGTTGTGATGGCGGCGATCTTCCTGATCGACACCGTCACCGATTACGCGGTTGCCGCCGCCTGCTTCTACGCGGCGGTCATCCTGGCCGCATCGCGCGTGCTGGGCGCACGCGGGTTGATCACGCTTGCCCTGGCCTGCATCGCGCTGACCGGGCTGAGCTTCTTCCTGACCCGCTTCGGCACCTACCGCATCGGCCTGGTCAATTCGGTCATCGGCATGCTGGTGATCGGCATCACCACCTACCTCGCGCTGAATATGGAAGCGGCCAAGGCCGCCGTGCAGGAAGCACAGGGCCGCCTGCTGCGGGTAGCGCGCGCCTCCACCGTGGGCGAGCTCACCACCTCCATCGCGCATGAAGTGAACCAGCCGCTGGCGGCCATCGCCAGCAGCGCCGAAGCCTGCCAGCGCTGGCTCGCGCAGGACCCACCGAACGTGGACAAGGCACGGCAGACCGTGGCCCGCATCCTGGCCGATGCGCATCGCGCCGGCGACGTGATCGCCCGCATCCGCGGCCTGACCCAGGGCGCGGCACCGCAGCGACGCGCCTTCGATCTGAACCAGGCGGTGGAGGAAATGCTGGCGCTGTCGCGCAGCGAGCTGGACCGGCATGGCGTGGCCGTGGCGCTGCTGCTGGACGCCGAACTGCCACCGGTGCAGGCCGACCGCGTGCAGGTGCAGCAGGTGATCGGCAACCTGATCCTCAATGCGGTGGACGCGATGGAGACCGTGCCCACCGCCGACCGGCGCTTGTCCCTGCTGACCCGGCGCGACGGCCAGCGGGTCAGCCTCAGCGTCCGTGATCGCGGTGTCGGCCTGCCCGCCGACCATCCCGAACGCGTCTTCGATGCCTTCTGGACCACCAAGTCGCACGGTCTGGGGCTGGGTCTCAGCCTGAGCCGCTCGATGATCGAAGCCAACGACGGCCAGATCCGTGCCGAACGACCGGCAGGCGGCGGTGCCTGCTTTGTGTTCGACCTGCCCATTGCCACGGACGCCCACCATGCGTAAGCCCACTGCCGCCAACCCCGATCCGGCACCCATCGTCTATGTGGTCGACGACGATCCGTCGGTGCGCGCGGCACTGGAAGACCTGCTGGCCTCGATGGGCCTGCAGGTGCGGGCCTTCGCCTCCACCCAGGCCTTCCTCGAACACGCGCTGGAAGACGCACCGGCATGTCTCGTGCTGGACGTGCGCATGCCCGGCCAGAGCGGTCTTGAATTCCATCGCACGATGGGCAGCCACGGCCTGCAGCTGCCGGTGGTGTTCATCACCGGCCACGGCGACATCGCGATGGGCGTCAACGCGATCAAGGACGGCGCCATCGAATTCCTCACCAAGCCCTTCCGTGATCAGGAACTGCTCGATGCCATCCACAAGGGCATCGAGATCGACCGCCAGCGCCGCCGCGAGGGCGAGGCACTCGGCGCGCTGCAGCTGCGCTGGGACACCCTCAATGCCGGCGAGCGCGAGGTGGTCGATGGCGTGGTGCGCGGCCGCCTCAACAAGCAGATCGCCGGCGACCTGGGCGTCAGCGAGATCACGGTGAAGGTGCGCCGTGCGCAGGTGATGCGCAAGATGGGCGCACGCACCCTGGTTGACCTGGTGCGCATGTACGACCGCCTGCAGGCGGGTACGCCATGAACGTCCACGTCGCGCTGCTGCGCGCGGTCAACGTCGGCGGCACCGGCAAGCTGCCGATGCGCGAACTGGTGGCGATGTGCGAGGACGCAGGCTTCGCCGATGTCCGCACCTACATCGCCAGCGGCAATGTGGTGTTCCGCAGCGGGCTTGATGAATCCACCGTACGGGAGGCCCTCGCCCAACGGCTGCAGGCGTACGCCGGCAAGCCGGTGGGCGTGCTGGTGCGCTCGGCCAACGAGATCGTAGGCGTGGTGGCACGCAACCCGTTTGCGCAGGCCGCCGGCAACGGTGTGGTCGCGCTGTTCCTCGACGGCAGCCTGCCTGCCGATCCGCTGGACGGCGTGACCGGCCGGCGCGATGAACAGCTCGCACTCGGCACGCGCGAGATCTTCATCCACTACGGTGCCGGCATGGCCGACTCGCGCTTGCGTATTCCCGGTTCGGCACAGGGCACGGCACGCAATCTCAACACCGTCGCCCGGCTCGCGGCGATGGCAGCGGAACTGCGCTAGCGCTCTTCCGGCAGGCTGTACAGGAGCCGGTAGTCATGGCGACCCTCGCTGATGGTGATCTCCAGCGTGCCGACCAGGCCCAGCAAGCCGTCACTGCCGGAATCAGGCACCACCACCACGCTCAGCTGTGGCGTGCCACGGGTCATCAACCCATTGTGCTGCAGGGTGAACGCGCCGTGGCGCCCGGCCAGCGTGGCCGTCACCCGCTCCATCGCCACGTAGCCGGCCGAGCCCTGCACCGGTGTGCGGAAGGCCAGCATCTGGCCGACGCTGCTGCCGTGCAGGTCGCCGGCAAAGGTCTTGTTGATCGACATCACCGCGATCGGGCCGTCATTGCCACCGATCGCTCGCAGATCCACTTCAAACGTACCGTGTGCTTCACCCTGCATCCTGCTCTCCCCTCTGGTCGCTTGAACGCTGCTACTTCTTCGTGGCCAGCACGATCACCCTGGTCAGCACCAGGCCAATGCCGCTCCACTCCCGCAGGCGGGGCCGCTCGCCCAGCAGAAGATAGGCCAGCACGATCACCAGTACCACGCTGAACTTGTCCACCACCGCCACCTTGGCCAGCTCACCGCTCTGCAATGCGCGGAAGTAGAACAGCCACGACGCTCCGGTGGCCAGCGCCGACAGCACCAGGAACAGCCGGGTGCGCCCCGGCAGCAGCAACGGGTTGGACCATTTGCCGGTGACCACCACCAGCGGCAGGACTACCGCTGCCACCACCAGGGTGCGGATGGCCATGGCCAGGTCCGAGTCGACGCCCTTGACGCCGACTTTGGCGAACAGCGCGGTCATCGCCGCGAAGGCGGCAGACAGTCCAGCCCATATCAACCACTGCGGTACGTTCTGCACGAAGCCCTCGCTTGCCGGAACGGATGAGCGTGCGCCAACGCTACTCCACCCTGCCATCGGTGGGGCTTCACCTGCCCATCACCACCGCTACAATGGGTGAGGAATCGCCAGGGGGGCGATCTGCAGGGAATGCGCCATGCGTGAACAGGACACCACCCTCGCCCTTGCCGGGCCGTCGTCCCTTGACCGGGCCCGCCTGCCGTGCACCGCACGGCTGCTGCTTCCCCTCCCCTTCGTTTCGCAGCAACCTGCCCGTTCCGCATGGCAGGTTCCTCATCGCTTGCCCTGACCGGAGCCGTCGAAATGCCCGAGAACACCCTCCTTGCCACGCCGGCCGCCACCGCGCCGATCAAGTACCTCGACCGCGCCATGGCCACGCTGCGCAGCCTGGGCCTGGCCGCCCCCCAGGACAACAACGCACCGGCCATCGCGCTGGTCTCGCAGCTGTCCACCCTCGACCAGGGCCGCGTGGTGGCCATTGCCCGCGTGCTGCAGCAGTCCGGCCATTTCAATGCCGTGATGCGTGATGAAATCAGCTCGGCCAAGGTGTCCGACCGCTATACCGAGATCATCCGCGCCTTCGACAGCATCCGTGATGACGCCAGCACCATGGTCGAGCAGGTGCGTGACGGCAAGATCGACATGGGCGAGCGCCTGCAGAACCTGTGGATGAAGGTCACCCGCGGCGACATTCCGAGTCGGTTCGAGAAGATCCGCCGTACGTTCCTGGACGTCAGCCGCGATTCGGCCGAGCAGCTGCAGCGTGAGTCGCGAGTGCTGGAGATGTACGGCGACTTCCGCCTGTCGATCAAGGATGCCGAGATCCAGGCCCATGAGCTGTTGAAGCTGCAGGAGCAGGCGCTGGCCGATGCGCGCGAGGCGCTGAAGCAGGCGCAGCAGCGCGTGGAATCGGCCGACCCGTCCGCCGATGCCGCCGACACCGGCCGCCTGGTCATGGCCCGCGACGAGGCCCTGCGCAACAACCAGGCCGAGGAGTCGCGCTACCAGCTGGCCAAGGACCTGGCCGAGAACCTGCAGGTGAACTACGCCACCTCCGAGGCGATCATGCTGCGCGTGCACCAGTCGCATGAGGTCAAGCGCCGCGTCAACGAGCGCTCGGTGGTGTTCTTCTCCACCAATGAGACCAGCTTCACCGCCTTGAACCTGGCATTCACCACGCAGATGGGCCTGCATGAGTCCACGCAGGCGCTCAATGCGATGACCGAGGGCACCTCAAAGGGCCTGGAAGCGGTGGCCAACATTGGCGACGACGTGCTGCACGAGGGCCTGAAGGCCGGCTACGGCGCCACCATCGGCGTCGATTCGGTGCGCAAGCTGGTCGATGCGGTGGTGCGCTTCCAGGAGACCTCGCTGCAGGAGATCGAGCAGCTGCGTGGACAGGCCACGCGCGATTCGGCGGAGATCGCCGAGTATGTCGAACAGGGCAAGCAGCGTTTCGCTGCCCTGCTGCAGGCACCGCCGAGCCCGGAGTCGCGCTGAGGTGAGTGCGACGATGGCCCCTGCCGAGCTGCAGGATGCGCTGCTGACCATGGATGTGGTCGACCAGCTGCGTTACCGCAATGCCGAAATGAAGGCGCTGGCCGACAGCGGCCATGACAAGGCGACGCTGAAGCAGCGCCTGCTTGAGTTGTACCGCTCGCAGGGCATCGAGGTCTCCGACGAGATCCTCGAGGCCGGCATCCAGGCCCAGCGTGAGCAGCGCTACCTCTACACCGCGCCGCGAGGCTGGAAGGCCTGGCTGGCGCGGCGCTGGATCGACCGCAGCCGGCTGCTGAAATGGGCGCTGATGGTAGCCCTGGTGCTGCTGATGCTCGGTGTCCTGCTGGTGATGGCGCGCAGCTTCGGCGCGTTCGTGCACGAGAGCAACGTGCAGAAGAACGTGCAGCTGCTGAACGACAAGGTGGCCGCGCAGCAACAGGAGGCTGCCGCAGCGCGCGCCCTGCTGGCCTCACAGGAACAGGCCCTGCAGGGACTGCTGCCACGTGCCACCGCCAGCGGCGAGCGCCTGCAGCCGCTGACCGAAGGTGCACAGACCGCGCTGGCCGAAGCACAGCGGCGCTTTGCCGACGTTCCCGCCGCGATGGCAACGCTGCCGACCCTTGTGCGCAAAGACAAGCTCACCCGGCTCAGCAGCGGTGGCAGCGCCACCGGCGAGCAGGCGGCCGCGCAGGTGGAACAGCACCGACTGGCAGCGGCGCAACTGCTGGCGCAGGCCAAGGACACCCTGCCTCCGCTGACCGAGCGGGTGAACACCCTCGGCCAGGCGATCGAGGCCAGCGAGCTGCTGGATACCACCAACGCCGCTGCAAAGGCAGCACGCCTCGCGCCGGATGCCGAGCAGGTGCGCGCACGCGCCTACACCGGCGGCGACGTGGCACTGCGCGCGGGCGACATCGCCGCAGCCGGGCAGGCGGTAGCGACCCTGAAGGACCTGATCGGCAGCGCCGACAAACTGGCCGCGCTCAGCGAGCGCCTGGCCCAGCTCAAGGCCGATGGCCTCGCCACCGGCGTCACCGGCGAAGACCGCAAGCGCTTCGAGCGTGCGCTGGAGCAGGCCGCCCGCCTGATCCGGGTCGAGACGCTGGCCGAAGCCGGGCCGGCCCTGGACGAGGCCAGCCAGCTGGTGGCGCTGCTGTCGCAGACCCTGGTCTACCGCATCGTCAACCGCGACGATGAACGCACCGGCGTCTGGCGCTACAACGAAAAGGCCAACGGTGGCCGCAATTACTACCTGGTGACCGAAGCACTGGACGAGGCCGGCAAGGCCACCGAACTGCTGATCCGCAACGAGGAAACCGGCAAGGACGAATGGACCTCGCTGTTCGCCGTGCGCGTGCCCGAGGCCACCTACAACCGCGTTGCCGCCGACAAGCAGGACAACGGCATCATCGAAGACGACCAGATCGGCAGCAAGCCGCGCGGCAGCCTGTCGCCGCGGTTCCGCATGCCCACCACCGGCGGCTACATCACCGAATGGTGATGGGTAAGGAACTGACATGAGAGATCTGAACGAGGCCATTGCTGATGTCGAAGCCGATATCGGCCAGGTGCAGGCACAACTGGCCGCGCGTGGCGACCAGTGCCGGGAACTGATCAAGGAACAGGAAGCGCTGCACGGCGGGGTCCGCGACGACTTCAACACCTTGGCCCGCCTGCAGGCCGAGGCCGCTACCGATGCGCCGCCGATGCTGGCCCGGGACCTGCTGCAGCAGTCCAGCGCCGATCTGCAGCGCCGTGACCGCAAAGCGGCGGTGCTGGCCGACGAACTGCAGGCGCTGCTGGACATCGAGCAGTCGCTGCAGCAGCGGTCGCAGGAGGCCGTTACCGCGCGCGACGCCGCCGGTGGACGCTGGCAGGCCCTGCAGGATCAGGTGGACACCGCGCTGCAAGCGGAACCCACCTACAGGGCCCTGCAGGACGATCTGCAGCTGGCCGTGGCGCGCGCTGACACGGTGGAGCGGATGGCCGCCTCCGCGCAGTCGGAGCGTGACGCCAAGGCCGGCGCCTACCAGGCCGACCCGATCTTCATGTACCTGCATCGACGCGGCTTCGGCAGCACGGCCTATCGCGGTTGGCCGCTGGTGCGCACCGTCGATGGCTGGTTGGCCGAGCTGTGCGGCTTCGACCGTGCCCGCCGCGAGTACGCCACGCTGGTGGAGCTTCCGCCCTATCTGCAGGAACATGCCGGACAGGCCCGTGCCGACATCGAGGCGGCCCGCCAGCCGGTACAGCAGGCCCGCGACGCCGCTCTCGCCCATGCCGGTGGCGACCCGCTGCGCCAGCAACTGCAGGCGGCACAGAGCGCAGTGGCGCAGGCACTGTTGGCCGAGCAGCTGCATCGGCAGACCGTGGATGCCAAGCAGGCACAGATCGATGGCTTCCGCAGCTGGACCGATGCCGAAGGCGGCGCCCTGCTCACCGCGCTGGCGCGCACGCTGTCTGCCAAGAGCATGGACGACCTGTACCGCCGCGTCGCCGCCACCGCCTCCGGCGAGGACGATGCCGTGCTCGAACGCATCCATGGCAGTCGCCTGCGCCTGGGCGAGATCGACGGCATGGTGGCTGAGCACACCCGTGAAATGGCCGTGCTGAAGAAGCGCCTGGACAGCCTGCAGGCTGCGCGCAGGAGCTACCAGGCAGCAGCAGACATCGAACGCCAGGCCTACGAGGCGCCGAGCTACCGGTCCGCCGCGCCGGCCACCGTCGCCGCATCCTTCTTCAGCACCACCCGCGGCCAAAGCACCACCCGCTCCTCTGGCAGCCTGTTCGACCTGCTTTCGGGCGGTTCCAGCAGTTCCAGCTCGAGGTCAAGCTCGCGTTCGAGTTCCAGCTCAAGCTCCAGTTCCGGTTCCAGTTCCAGCGGCAGCAGCTTCCAAAGCGGCGGCGGTATCAGCGGCGGCGGTGGCTTCAAGACCGGCGGCGGGTTCTAGCCCGGCAACGACCGGGTGCGCCGCTTCAGCCGCGCATCCAGCACGCCCACGCCCAGCAGCACCAGGCTGGTCAACCATCCGGCGGCCAGCAGGTGCGTCCATGGCAACACCAGGCACAGCACCAGCAGCGCGGCAGCGCCCAGCAGATGCGAGCGCGGCGCGTGCCCATAGACCACGCGCTTGTACAGGGCACTGCCCAGCAGACAGATCAGCGGGCCTGCCACCATCACGGTCACGTAAACCGGGGTGACGGCCACCCCCGGATGGTCCATGACCAGATCATTGCCCACCGCCGTGGCGATGATGCCGGCGATCAGCAATGCATGCACGTAGTGGAAGTTGGCGCCCATCCGCCCGGGGTCTTCGGCGTGGGTGATGGCCTCTGTGGCATCGCGGCTGGAGATGCCGAAGTACAGCCACCACATGGCAATCGTGCCGGCGAAGGTGGCCAACACCGCTGAAACCACTTCCAGGCTCCAATGCTCGACGTCGCTGAGCACGCCCCCGGTTGCCAGCAACGTCTCGCCCAGTGCGACGATGACGAACAGCTGGCAGCGTTCGGCCAGGTGTCCGCCCTCGATGGTCCAGTCGCGGGTGTGCGAACGGCCCATGCCCGGGAACGCGAAGCCGAACATCGGCGAGATGTATTCGCAGGCCACCGCCACCGCCCACAATGCCAGGCGGAGGTTGCCCTCGGCCGCCGCGCCGGCCAGCCAGAAGCAGGCCGACACGCTGACCCAGGCCAGCATGCGGCGGAAGTTCGGTGCCAACGGATGGCTCCGGCCGACCTCCAGCAGCACGAACGCGGTGCGTCCGACCTGCATCGTGGCGTACGCCCCGGCGAAGATCCACGCACGATCGGCAAACGCCTCGGGAATGGACGAGGACATCAACAACGCCAGCAGCATGGTGGCGAACAGCAGGCCGCGGATGCGCGGCACCTCCGGGTCGAACCAGTTGCTGACCCAGCACGCGTACTGCCAGCCGAGCCAGACCGCGAACCACAGCACCAGCGTCTGCAGTACACCGGCCAGGTCCAGGTGGTGCAGCAGATGGTGGCTGAGCTGGGTGACCGCGAATACGTAGACCAGATCGAAGAACAGTTCTTCGTAGGTCACGCGGGCATGGTGGCCGTCGCGGTGGCGCAGCGCGGGCAAGCGCAGTCGGGTACGCATGGAACTCCTTCAGCGCGCCAGGCGCCAGTACAGGAAACCGGCCAGCAACGCCGGCGCGGCAAACACCAGCAACAGGATCGGCAACTCCTCGCGTACCGCGTAACCGGCCTTGCTGACCCCCACCCACATGTTGGCCACGGCCACCAGCAGCCAGGTAGCGATGAAGGCGATCAGTGCCGTGGGCAGCTGCGAGGTGCCCACGCTCCAGAGACGGCCAAACAGCAGGAACACGCCCAGCAGGAGCACGCCGCCGAGCATCACCATGAGCACATGCATGGTCCACCTCCTTGAGCCTGGGAACAGGCTAGCCCCGGCCGATTGTGCGCAACAGCCCGTGGAGATGGATTCACAGTCCAGAGCAAGCGAACAATCCCGGCATCGGCTGCGGCGAACCTTATGGCAGCCATGAGTTATTCGCGAAACGGGCCGTCCAGGGTACATGCTAGCTTCATCCGACCCTATCCAGACCCCTCTCCGCCATGCGCCGTTGCCTGACGACCCTTGCCCTGACTGCCACACTTGCCTTTGATGTCACTGCCGCCGACACACCGCTGCCACAGCTGCAGGCCTACACCGTAGACCCATCCTGGCTGCAGCCGATGGCGCCGCTGCAGATCGCCGACCATACCTGGCAGATCGGCACTGAGGACCTGACCGCGCTACTGGTGCAGACCGCCGACGGCGCGGTGCTGCTCGACGGCGGCATGCCGCAGATGGCCAGCCACCTCATCAGCAACATGAAGGTGCGCGACGTGGCGCCGCAGGACCTGCGCTTGATCCTGCTCAGCCATGCGCATGCCGACCATGCGGGCCCGGTGGCAGAACTGAAGCGCCGTACCGGTGCGATGGTGGTAGCCAACGCCGAATCAGCGGTGCTGCTGGCGCGCGGCGGCAGCAACGACCTGCACTTTGGCGACAGCATCACCTTTCCGCCGGCCAGCACCGACCGCATCATCATGGATGGCGAAGTGGTCACGGTGGGTGGCATCGCGTTCACCGCACACTTCATGCCGGGGCACACCCCGGGCAGCACCGCCTGGACCTGGACCGATACCCGCGATGGCAAGCCGGTGCGCATCGCCTACGCCGACAGCCTGAGTGCGCCGGGCTACCAGCTGCAGGGCAACGCCCGCTATCCCCACCTGGTCGAGGACTACCGGCGCAGCTTCGCTACGGTGCGCGGCCTGCCCTGCGACCTGTTGCTGACCCCGCATCCGGGCGCCAGCAACTGGAACTATGCCGCTGGCAGCAAGGCCAGCGACAAGGCACTGAACTGCAAGGCCTACGCGGATGCGGCCGAGAAGAAGTTCGACGCGCAGTTGGCCAAGGAAACGGCCGCAGCACGCTGATCCCGTAGAGCCGAGCCCATGCTCGGCTTGCCGGCCAAACACAGCCGAGCGTGGGCTCGGCTCTACACAGGATGCGTCGAAGAGTGCCGGTCAGAACGACCGGCACCCGCCGTCCATCAGCCACCCTGTCCGTGCTGGGCGAACGGCTCGGTGCTGCCGTCGGTGCGCACCAGCTCGACGGTGTACGGCTGCACGTAGCCATCCGGCATTTCCATGCCCGGCGAACCGGCCGGCATGCCGGGCAGCACCAGCCCGCGCGCGGCCGGGCGTTCGGCCAGCAGGCGCTTGATGTCCTCGGCCGGAACGTGGCCCTCGACCACATACCCGCCGATCTCGGCGGTATGGCAGGACGCCTTGCCGACCGGCACGCCCAGGCGAACCTTGATCGGGTTCATGTCGTCGGTGTCATGCACCTCCACCTGGAAGCCGGCGGCCTTCAGGTGGTCGACCCAGATGCCACAGCAGCCGCAGCTGGCGGTCTTGTGCACGATGGCCACCGGCAAGGCCGGATCGACCTTGGCCGGGCTGGCCTGGATCGGTGCCACCGGTGCTGCGCTGGCGATCGGTGCGGCGGCGGATTCTTCGGCGGCACGTGCACAGGCGGTCGTGGCCAACACGGTACCCAGCAGCAGGCCGAGGGAGAGAGTACGGTTCATTGCGTGATTCCTTTGCAGAGGCGGGCAACGCGGCCCGTCGCCCGCGCATCGAAGGCACAGGCAGAGTCGAGAAAAGTCGAGCAACTACGGCAGGCGCTTGAGGCCTGCAGGGAATCACGCGATAGGGGGCCGCAACGGGTCCGGCATCGGCGGCGGTGCGCGTTGCCGGGTACTGGCGGCTACCGGCGCCTCGCGCCACGGCGAGGCGGGCATACCGCTCGACATGGCCAGCATGCCAAGGCAGGCCGGCGGGCATTCACACTCACCACTCTGGCAGGCCGCCGGGGCCGCATCATCGCAGCAGCCGGCTGCCGCCATCGCGGCCGAGTGCGGTGCAGCGCAGTGATCCTGGTTGGCCGACCCGCTGTACGAAGATGAGGCAAGCGCGAGCGCCGGTGCATTCAGCACCAGGGCGACAAGCAGCATCCATCGCAGCAGCAGGCCAGGCAGGTTCACCTGCCGATGATAGCCGATGCGCGTGTCACGCAGTCGCCGCCGCCATTGCACTCATCCGCACCGGAATCGACTTGGCAGCGGGCGTGCCGCTGATGCGGTCGTAGTAGTCCAGTGGCAACAACGGGTTCAGTTCCGGGTAGTAACCGGCCAGCGCGCCGCGCGGCATCGGGTAGTCCAGTACGGTCAGGCCCTCGATGCGCCGCTGCACGCCATCGCGGCTGATCGTCTCCAGGCTGACCAGCGCCTCCTTCTCCAGACCGCGCGCCAGCCGGTCCTCGATGTTCATGAACAGCACCATGCGATCGTTGTACACGCCGCGATAGCGATCGTTGTAGCTGTAGATGGTGGTGTTGTACTGATCATGCGAGCGCACGGTGGCCAACCGCAACATGTCCGGATCGTGCACCGGATCGTCCACGTCCAGGCCGGGCATCACCAGGATGTTGGCCTTGCCATTGGGCGTGGGCCACACGCGGCGGCGCGGCGGAATGTCCAGATGGAAACCGTGCGGCTGCTGGATGCGCGCGTTGAAGCCGGTGTAGATCTCCGGGTACACGGCAGCGATCAGTTCGCGAATAGGTGCATAGTCGTGCATGCAGCGGGCCCAGTCGACCTTGCTGTGCGGCAGCGCAGCCATCGCCATGCGGCAGACGATCTCGACCTCGGGCAGCACCTCCGTGCTGACCGGTTCGAGCACGCCGCGCGAGGCGGTCACGTTCGACATCGCGTCTTCGATGGTGACGAACTGCTCGCCGGCCGGCGTGACGATGCGCTCCGAGCGCGCCACTACCGGCAGGATCAGCGCATCGCGGCCATGAACCAGATGACCTCGATTGAGCTTGGTGGCGATGCCCACGGTCAGGTCCAGCCCACGCATCGCTTCATACGCGCGAGGCGTATCGGGCACCGCATGGATGAAGTTGCCCCCCAGGCCGATGAACACCTTGGCGCTGCCGTCCAGCATCGCCTCGATGGACTCGACCACATGGTGGCCATGCTCACGCGGCGGATCGAAGCCGAACACCTGCTGCACGCGGTCCAGGTAGGCCGGCTTGGGCTTCTCGTCGATGCCGACGGTGCGGTCGCCCTGCACATTGGAATGACCACGGATCGGCCCTATGCCAGCACCGGGCTTGCCGAAGTTGCCACGCAGCATCAGCAGGTTGGCGACCTGCTGCAGCAGGCGCGAGCCGTACTGATGCTGGGTCAGGCCCATGCCGTAGCAGATCACGGTGGCCTTGGAGCGGATGTAGATCTGCGCACAGCGGTGTATCTGCGCCTGCGAGATGCCGGATACCTGCACGATCTGGTCCCAGTCCTGCGCCAACACATCCTCGCGCAGCGCCTCCAGGCCCACTGTGTGTTCTGACAGGAAATCATGGTCGAGCACGCGCTCGCCCTGCGCCTCGCGCTCGAACATCACCTTCATCATGCCCTTGATCAGGGCCAGGTCGCCGCCGATGCGGATGTGCACGAACTCGCTGGTGATCTCGGTCGAACCGAACGTGGCCATCTGCACCACGTCCTGCGGCTCGGCAAAGCGGATCAGCGCGCGCTCGGGCATCGGATTGACCGCCACAATCGGGATGCCGCGTTTGCGCGCATCGACCAGGTTGCTCATCATCCGCGGTGAATTGGTGCCGGTGTTCTGGCCGATCACGAAGATCGCCTCGGCGTGCTCGAAATCCTGCAGCACGATGGTGCCCTTGCCCACCCCGATGGCCGGCGGCAGCCCGCGGCTGGTCGGCTCGTGGCACATGTTCGAGCAGTCCGGGAAGTTGTTGGTACCAAACTCGCGCACGAAGATCGAATACAGGAACGCCGCTTCGTTGGGCGTGCGCCCGGAGGTGTAGAACTCGGCCTGGTGTGGGCTGTCCAGCGCCTGCAGGTGGCGACCGATCAGTGCAAAGGCATCGTCCCAGCTACACGGCACGTAGTGGTCGGTGGCTGCGTCGTAGCGCATCGGCTCGGTCAGCCGGCCCTGCATCTCCAACCAGTAGTCGGTCTGCGCCATCAGCTCCGTGACGGTGTGGCGGGCGAACAACTCGCGGCCGGCCCGGAACTCCGTAGCCTCCCAGGCCAGTGCCTTCGCGCCGTTCTCGCAGAACTCCAGCTTCCTGCGTTCGTCGGCATCGGGGAACGCGCAGCTGGGGCACTTGAAGCCACCGGGCTGGTTCATCGCCAGCAGCGCCTTCGACCCCTTGCCGATCACACTCTGCTGCAGCAGCACCTTGGCGGTGGCACCGGCGGCACCCCAGCCGCCGGCAGGCTGGTTGTAGGGCTTGTAACGCGGCGGTTTCTGCTCGGACATGTTCGGGAACCTTACGGAAGGAACGCAGCAACAATCGGCACAACGCGGTCCGGCGGCGCAGTCAATGGCACGACCAGCCGCACAGTCAAGCACGGCCTGCGCGGCTTCGCCAGAGGGTACAGGCGGTTTTCAGCACAACCTGCCATGGCAACGGTTACAGCCGCGTCTGCGCGCGACCACTGCGCTATCCTCGAAACCGCAGGCGGTGGCCCGCCCGCGTTTCTCCCTTGTCCGGACGCGCTGCATGCCTGATTCGATCCCGCCGCACACCCCACCTGCCGGCACCGCCCAACGCCCGCTGCAGCGCTGGCGCAACGAGGGGCAACAGCAGCAGGTCGATGTGGTGGCCGAAGAAGTGCCGGTGGCGCTGCGCTACAACGGCGCCGCCTTTGCGGTGATGATGGCCACACCGTGCGACCTGGAAGACTTCGCGCTCGGCTTCTCGCTCAGCGAAGGCCTGATCGACACCCCCTCGCAGCTGCTGTCGATCGAGATCCGCCCGCAGCTGGAAGGCATCGAGTTACAGATGACCGTGGCTGAGGAGGCACCCGGTGCCGACCTGGACCCGTCCAATGGACGCCTGCTGCCCGGTCGTGGTGGCTGTGGCCTGTGCGGCACGCGCCAGCTGGAAGAAGTGCTGCGCCCACTGCCGCAGATCCGCGAGCGACGCAGCTACTCGCCCGCCGCTCTGCAGCGCGCGCTGGCCACGCTGACGCAGCACCAGCCGATGAATGCGGCAAGCGGCTCCACCCACGCCGCGGCCTGGGCCGATGCCAGTGGACGCATCGGCTGGGTGCGGGAGGATGTCGGACGCCACAATGCACTGGACAAGCTGATCGGTGCGCTGCACCACAACGAACACGCCATCGAAGGCGGCCTGCTGGTGATTTCCAGCCGGGCCAGCTACGAAATGGTCAACAAGGCGGTGCGCGCCGGTGCCAGCGTACTGGCTGCAGTCTCGGCACCGACCGCGCTGGCGATCGACCTGGCCCGCAGTGCCGGCCTGTGCCTGGTCGGGTTCGCGCGGGAGAGCGGGTTCAATGTGTATACCCATCCGGACCGGTTGCAGGCGGACGACCGGTAATCTCCGCTGCGTAGGGTCGACTATCACTCGTGGCGCGAGGTTTCCGGGCACCTGAAGGACGAGCAGTCGATTAACTGTCGACTCTACCGCAACGGCTTCCGGGCCCCTCGCCCAGCCAAGGCGAAATCGTCGTAGTTCGATAGCCAGCAATCGGCGCGCCACGCACCATCGAGGACACTCATCATGGTCCTTTCTGGAGTTCCCATGTCGGCTGCCCGGCAACCACGTTCACTGCTGTCGGTTTCCCTTGATGTTTCCGTGCACCGTACGTTGGCAGGTGCGCCGGCTTCCGGAAGCCGCGGAACCAAGGTAACGGATGCCCTGCCTCCCCCCACGATCCGTGCAGAAGGTCCGGCGCTCTGGCAGGCAAGGCGTGAAGAGGCCCACCTGTGGATCCTGCCCGTCCCCACCGCGCTACCCGGATCGATGCGATGCGTGACGGGCGAAGCAGGACGCATTGCCGCGGTTGCGCACACCATTCTGGGCCGGCCGAAGGTGGACATCACCGGCAGATGGGAGGGCTCGGGACTGAGCGCGTTGTTTACACTGGCCCGTGCGGTGTCTGAAGCCGAAACCATCCACCACAATCCCGACAACCTGACCCTGAAGGATGTTCTGCCGGCGGACGTCCATGCAGAATGGCAAGCGGCATTGAATGAGTGCGGAATCGATCCAATCGAGCTGGAACGCCTGCGTCCCCACTTCGCGGCCAGAGCGCTGCGCAAGGCCGTCATGGCCAGGCATCAGCTGGAGTCGCCGAAGGCATTCTGCAAGGAGCTGCGCAGGATAGGACGCGCGGGTGGAGCCCGCTACTTCGTGCCGCGCACTGAACTGGCTATCGACATCGCGGCAGCTGACGACTGCGGTAAACCGCATCCTGCACTGGATGACACGACACGGTTTGCGGTGCAGGTCGAACGACTCCGTCGCCTTCACGATACCGCCCGTGTTCAGTCCAAGGCCTGGGCGCATGGCGATGCCCTTGGCATGGGTGGGCATGACGTGCCTATGGATATGCACGTGACAGCGACTGGCAGCAACGAGCTGGACACGCTTCGACGCGAGGCCTGGCTCAGCGCAGTGGAAGCCGTAACTGCGGGAAGATCAACCACGCTTGCGATGCTCGATATTGCAGATGCGTTCGACGGGAACGGCTACATCAGAGCGCTGCGCGAACGCGGTTTCAGCTTCCAGCCGGCGTAGCCACTGAGCTGCGGGCCTGAGTCCGGGCAGCACTCTGCTGCCCGGAGCAATTGCACTCAGCGCAGCGCGACCTTCGGGAAGTCCACCGGCACGTCGAACGCCACGTTGACGTAGTTGGTGAACAGGTTGAGCGCCACATGCGCGAGGATCTCCACGATCTGCTCATCATCGAAGCCAGCCGCGCGCAGCGCCTGCACGTCGCCGTCGGCGATCTGCGCACGCTGCTCGACCACCTTCAACGCGAAGTCGAGCGCCGCCGCAGTGGCCGGGTCGCTGGACTGGCCGATCTGCGCGGCGGTCATCTGCTCGCTGCTGGCGCCGGCCTTGCGGCCCAATGCCGTGTGCGCGGCCAGGCAGTACTCGCAGGCGTTGCGGTTGGCGATGGCCACGGCGATCTGCTCGCCCAGCAGCGGCGACAGGCGACCGCCGCCCAGCGCGCCGAACGAACCCCACATGCTCTGCAGGGCGGCTGGCGAGTTGGCCACGGCGCGGAACATGGCCGGGGTGGCGCCGAAAGCGGCGTGGACCTGACCCAGCAGGGCCTGGCGGTCGGCGGTGGTGTTGGCGGCATCGATCAGGGGGACACGGGACATGGTGGATCTCCTTGGGAAAGCGCCCGGGATTGGACGACCCGCTCATCCTAGGTAGACTCGCTGGACGCTTCAGGCGCAATCAGCCACACATGTTGTCCATTCATCCATGAGCACGCCCACCGACACCTCCCCACCCGACCGTCTCTCCTCCCTGCTGGAGCGCTTCCGGGTGCAGGCCGCGCTGTTCCACAGCGGTCCGCTGTGCGGGCGCCATGTCTTCGAGCCGCAGCCCGGTCGTGCCTTCCTGCACATCCTGCGCCAGGGTGAAATGGAGGTCCGTCATCCCGACGGCGATATCGCGCTGCCCCGGTTGAAGATCGACACACCCAGCCTGCTGCTGTATCCGCAACCGCTGCACCATGTGTTCTTCAATGCACCGCTGGAAGGCCCGGATTTCACCTGCGCCACGCTGGATTTCGATGGCGGCGCGCGTAATCCGATCGTGCAGTCGCTGCCGCCGGTGATGGTGGTGCCACTGGCCGCGATCGGCGAACTGGATGACACCCTGCAGCTGCTGTTTGCCGAGGCCGATCGCCAGCGCTGTGGTTCACGGCTGCTGACCAATCGCCTGTTCGAGGTGGCGCTGATCCAGATCCTGCGCTGGGTGGTCGACCACCCGGATGCAGCGGGTGTCAGTCATGGACTGATGCGCGGGCTGTCCGACGCGAGGCTGGCACGCACGCTGGTGGCGATGCACCAGGCACCGCAGGACGAATGGACGCTGCCCCGTATGGCCGCGATCGCCGGCATGTCGCGCAGCGCATTCGCGGCAGTGTTCAAGGAGGTGATGCAGGCGACGCCGGCCGCCTATCTGCTGGACTGGCGGCTGAGCCTGGCCTGCGCGCAGCTGCGGGCCGGCGTGGCAGTCAAGCAGGTGGCGGTCGAGGTGGGGTTTGCCGATACCGCGTCGTTGTCGAAGGCGTTCCGCAAGCGGTTGGGGGCGTCGCCCAGGGCCTGGTTGGCCGCGAGCGCCGCCCAGGCTGGGTAAAGGGTGAGGGGGTAGAGTCGGCCGCTGGTCGACTATCGCGCGACGCGCGGGATGTTCGTTGTCCGACCGAAGGACAGTCGACTAACGATCGACTCTACCGATGTGGCATTTTCGTGATCTGACCGAAGAGCAGCCGACCAGCGGTCGGCTCTACCACGGACGATCGAAGCGGCATTTTCATGGCCTGACCGAAGGGCAGCCGACCAGCGGTCGGCTCTACCACGTGCGATGTCTGCGCGCCGACCGGCCGCTCAACGGGACGTGCCGTCAGACTTCGCCAGCAGCCCGGCGATGCGCTCGGCCACCTGGGCGCGCACGCCTTCATCCAGCTGCCCTTCGTACATCGCCTCGTAGATCCACAGGCCGTCGGCGGCCAGCCGTGCTACGAAATTGTCGAGCGCGGCCGGGTCATTCAGCCCGGCCGACGGCGGCAACGGCGCCCAGCGGCGTACCGCCGGGCCCCACGGGCGCTCATCGGCGTCCGGGTCGGCCGATTCGAGCATGAACATCAGCTCGGCACGGGTAGCGCTCTGCGCCGAGACGCGCACGAAGGTCTGGTAACGCTCCAGCGCCGAGGCTTCGTCCGCACGCTTGCCCAGCAGCGTTTCCATCGACGACTCCCAGGCCTGCACCAGGTGCTCGTCGATGCCGCGCAGCAGTGCCTCGCGCGACGGGAAGTGGTACAGCAGGCCGCCGCGGGTCAGCTTGGCCTCGGCCGCCACCGACTCGAAGGTCACCGCTCGCACGCCATCACGATTGATCACGTTGACGGCGGCGTCGAGGATGCGGTCGCGTTTGCTGGTTCTCATCGTTTCATTTTACGCGATCGGCCGCGCCCTCGCGGCCGCCGATGCGGCCGCGCAGCAGGCGCGCGATGATCGCCGCGCCCACTGCCAATACCGTCGTGATCACCAGCAGCACGATCTGGTAGCCACGGTCATACGCGGCCGCAGCCAGTGCGAACCACTCACCCTGCCCGCTCTCGCGCGCGACATGCAGCGCCTGGGTGAAACCCTCGCGGGCAAGCACCGGCATATCGGCCGAGACCGGCAGGAACGCGCTGTACATCGCCGCGCTCAAGCTGCCGAGCATCGCCACCGCCAGCAGGCCACCGAATTCGTAGGACACCTCTTCGACCGACGAGGCCATGCCTGCGCGGTGTGCCGGCACATTGTTGAGGATGGCGGTGGATGCCACCGAGATGGCCGAGCCCATGCCGAAGCCGGTGATGGCCATACCAGCCACCACCCAGCCAAGGCCGTGCGGGAAGCCGAACGCCACCATGCCGACGCCCAGCGCACCTGCGGCCAGGCCACCACAGATCAGCGGGCGCAGGCCCACCCGGTGCAGGATGCTGCCGCCCAGAAGCGCGCTCGGAAGGCTGCCCATTGCCGCCACCGAGACCAGCAGACCCGCCTGCAGCGGCGTGAAGCCTGCCACCAGCTGGAAGCGCTGGGTGGTGACCAGCTGCAGGCCGGCCATCGCGAACAGGGTGAACACTGCCGACAGCGTGCCGGCCAGGAACGCAGGATTGCGGAAAATCGCAAAGTCCAGCAGCGGGTACGGCAGCTGTTGCTGGCGGCGCGCGAACGCCGCACCGCTGATGACGGCCAACAGCAGCGCGCCTGCGCCCAGCGCGTACGACGGCGGCGTAGCGATCAGCGACTTGATCGCCAGCACCACGCCGGACAGTGCGGCCAATGCCAGCACCGAGGACACAAGGTCCCATGGCCGCGAGGTGTCACGCTGTCCTTCCGGCGCCAGCAGCAGCGTGGCCACGAACGCGACCACCACCACCGGCACGTTGATCAGGAACACCGAGCCCCACCAGAAGTGCTGCAGCAGCCAGCCGCCGATGATCGGCCCGAGCGCCGCACCGACGATGGCCACCGAACCCCAAATGGCGATGGCGATGTTGCGTTCGCGCTCTTCGTGGAAGCTCAGGCCGATCAGCGCCAACGTGGCTGGCATCATCGCTGCGGCACCGACTGCCAGGAGGGCTCGTGCGGCAATCAGCTGAGCTGCGGTGTCGGCGAACGCCGCGGCCAGCGAGGCGACGCCGAACACCACCAGGCCGATCAGGAACATGCGGCGATGACCGATGCGGTCGCCCAGCGTGCCCGCACCCAGCAGCAGGCCGGCCATCACCAGCGGATAGGCGTTGACGATCCACAGCGCCTGGCCGGCACTGGCCGAGAGTTCCTCGGTCAGCGTAGGCAGTGCGGTGTAGAGCACGGAGTTGTCGAGCGTGACCAGCAGCAGGCCGGCGGCGACGGTAAACAACAGCGCCCAGCGACGGGCACGCGACAGGGCCGGAGCACCGGCCAGGGGCTGGGACAAAGCCATGGGGAAACCTGATGGGGAGCGGAAAACGGCCATAACTATACAGGATGTCCTGTATAGTTATGAAAACAGCGCCGCCGATTCAGATTGGGGCCCGGGCAATGTTCATGTTGTCGTGCCCTCATGCCGGGTCGTGCCCGGTGTCAGGGATCATCACCGACAGTCTTCCGGCAGCGCGGCAACCGCCGATACCACCGCCGCCTGCATGCCCTTCCCCACAGCCATGTCCAGTTCCCCGCTAGTTCCGCCATGCTGGCGCCGCAGTTCGTCCTCGCACAGCCCGCGCACCCGCGCACGGGCCTGTGCGCGCAGGCTGCTGCACCGCCAATCGGTGCCGCCCAAAGGCAACACCGAGTACACCACGCTGTTGCAGGCATTGCCGGCGCGCTGCTGCAACGACAGCCCGCCGAAATCCCGCGGTTCGCTGCTGCGTTGCGGGTCGAAGTAGCTGTCCGGGAACGTGCGCGCGTACTGTTCGATGTCCACGGCCATGCGGCGTCCACCGGCCAACGGCATCTGCAGCGTCTGCCCGCACGGCGTCGCGTCGGCGCGATGCTGGATGTACTGGTAGATCGGCCGGTCCAGCGATGGATCCTGCTGGGTCACCGCGCTGACTGCCGCCAGCACAGGCAGCGATGCACGATTGGCCATGCGCGCCAACACTCCCGCCTGCGCCGGCTGGCAGCGGTCGCGCAATGTTGCCGCGAGCAGGAACAGCACGTCGTTGCGGAATGCGTGGTCGTCACCCAGGCGCTGTTCGATGCGCTGGCTGGCATTGGACGTCGGCGCCGGAAACGCGACCGCAGGCGGCGCGATGGGTGCGCGCTGCCGCTGCCACCACAGCAGCACCCCCGCGCCCAGCAGCACCCCGGCAGCCATGATCCATCGCCTGCGCATCAGTTGCGGATCGCCGTCAGCGTGGCCGCCGCGGCATCGTAGGACGCGCTGGCGATGTCCGCGTCGAAACGCTTCACCTGCAGGCGGCCGGCAAGCCGGTACGGATCCCACAGATCGCCCAGCGCGATCGGCGTGGCCAGGGTCACGTGGATGATCTGGTTCGGTGGCGGCGGCGGCACGTGGATGCACGCGCCGTAGAACGGCACGAACAGCAGTTCATCCACCAATCCTGCATCGTTGGTGCCGAGCGGCACCACGTAGCCATCCAGATCCACCGCGCGACCATCGACAGCATCGACCACCCGCGAAGAGCCGAACTGCTTGGCGCGATCCGGGCTGGAATGGTCGATCTCCTGCCCCGGCGGCGTGCCCGAGCCGGTGTCGTCGATCAGGCCACCCACGCCCTCCATCCCATTGCGTGACAGGCCGATCTGAGGGGGCGGTCGCTGGTAGGTCACTTCGTCGGGCCGCAACGCGTCCCAACGGTCGATGGGGGCTTCGCCCGTGGCCGAGGGTGCCGCTCTGTCCTGCGGCGTGACCACCACGGCGTCGCTGCCCGGCGCCGTACAGCCCGCCAGCCACAGGCATCCCAGCATGAGCAGCAGGTGGCTACGGTTCATAGGGCCTCAGCTGTGCATCACGCATGGTGTAGGCCGAACCGGCCAGATCGTCATCCAACCGTTCGGCACGCAGTGTGCCGGCCAGGAAGAACGGCGAGTACATGTCGGGCATGTCGATCGGGCGTGGCAGCACCACGTGCACGATCTGGTTCGGCGGCGGGGGTGGCACGTGGATGCAGGCGCCGTAGTACGGCACGAACAGGAATTCAGTCAGCCGCCCGTCCTGCGCGTTGGCCAGCGGTACCACGTAACCCGGCAGGCGAACCGGTCGCTGCAGCACCGTATCCACCGTACGGAACGTTCCGAACTGCGGCATGCGCCGGTTGCCGTTGTGCTCGACCTCCGGGCCCTCGCCCCGCTCCAGCGCGGCCAGCTCGTCCTTCGGCATCATCTGCAACCAGTCCAGTTCCTGCTCTGCCGCATCCGCAGCGTCAGCGCGGTCGACAACCGGCGAGGGTGGCAAGGCCTGCACACCGGTATCCACCGGCCGCTCGCAGGCGGCCAGGGCCAACACCATCGGCAGCGACAGCATCCAGCGCATGCTCAGCCTCCCGGCGACAGGCCATCGGCCAGCGTGCGCCGGTAGGCCAGCAACGCCGGCACCAGCCCGGCCACAGCGCTGATCGCCAGCACGCCTGCCACCCAGGCCAGCTCGCGGCCGTCCGGCCAGACATGGGTGATCGACAGGCCAAAGTTGGCCAGCGCCCAGCCGCGCCCGGCAATGCTGGCGGCAACCAGAAGCACCAGCGCCAGCGCGCAGGCCACCGCGCTGGTCGCCACCGCCTCCACCACCAGCAGGGCAGCGATGTAACCCGGCCGTGCTCCGGTGGCACGCAGGATCGCCATCTCGCGCCGCCGCTCCTGCAGGGTCGAGACCAGCAGCGTCACCAGCGAGACCATGCCGAGTGCCACCACCATCGCGCTGATCAGCTGCAGCGCCCGTTCGGCCATGCCCAGCGACTGCCACAACTGCTGCAGCGTGACGCCGGGCAGGATCGCCAGCATCGCCTCGTCGGGATACTCGTTGATCCTGCGCTGCACCGAAAACGTGGCAATGCGCGAGTTCAGGCCGAGCATGAAGGCGGTGATGCTGGTCGGGATCAGATCCAGATGACGCGCCCGCTCGGCGCTGACGCTCTGGCTGCGCAGCCGCACGCCCGAGCGCCAGTCGACGTGGATCGCCTCGATGGCCGCCAGCGAGACCAGCAGCGACGAATCCACCGGCGTGCCGGTGCGCTGCAGGATGCCGGCAACACGGAACGGCTTGTCGGCATGCGTGACCAGGGTGACCGCGCCGGTACCGTGCGCCAGCACGATCTCATCGCCGAGGACGACCTTCTGTGCCTGCGCCACCTCGGCACCGATCACCACGTCATACAGGTCATCGAACGGCCGTCCATTGGCGAACGCAAGCGCATGCCCGGCGCCATAGCGGTAATGCTCGAAATAGCCATCGCTGGTACCGACCACGCGGTAGCCGCGCCAGGAATCGCCCAGCGACAACGGCACCGCCCACTTCACCTGCGGTAGCGAGGATAGCTCCTGATACGACTGCCAGGACACGTTGTTGGTCGGGTCGCCGATATGGAACACCGAGTACAGCAGCAGGTTCACCGGCCCCGAACGCGCACCGACGATCAGGTCGGTGCCCGATACGGTGCTGGCGAACCCCTCGTGCGCCTGCGTGCGTACACGCTCGACGCCCAACAGCAACACCACGCTGAGGGTGATGACCAGCACGGTCAGTCCCACACTCAACGCACGGCTGCGCAGGCTGGCCCAGGCAAGCTCAAGCATGGCCGGCACCTGCCTGGTTGATCTCGGACAGTGAAATCGTGCGGTCGAACAAGGGCTGCAGGCTGTCGTCATGGCTGACCACCAGCACCGTGGTGCCGGCCGCCTGGCACTGCGCGGACATCAGCTTCAGGAACGCGGTTGCCGCGTCGCGGTCAAGCGCCGAGGTGGGCTCATCGGCCAGCAGCAATGCCGGACGACCAATCAGGGCGCGTGCTGCCGCCACGCGTTGTTGCTGGCCGACACTGAGCGTGCCTGCGCGCCGCTGCATCAGCGCCGGGTCCAGCTGCAGGGCCTGCAGCAGGCGGGCGATCTCGGCATCCAACGGGCCACTGATGCGTGCGCTGCGCAGGCGCGAGAAGCGCAGGCCCAGCGCGATGTTGTCGCGCACGGTGAGGAACGGCAGCAGGTTGAACTGCTGGAAGATCACACCCAGGTGGTCGGCGCGGAAGCGGTCCCGCGCGGCACCACGCATCGCCTGCAGCGCGTGACCGGCGACCTCGATGCTGCCCTTGCAGGGCAGCAGCACGCCCGCGAGCAGGCCCAGCAGCGTGCTCTTGCCACCGCCACTGATCCCGCGCAGCAGCACGCTGCTGCCCTGCTCGATCCACAGCCGCGGCACGTCCAGCACCAGCTGCCGGCCGTAGCCGAACTGCACGCCATCCAGCGCGATCACCGGTCGCATGCTCACGGAGCCAGCACCACGCGCAGGTTGTCCGGGGTCAGCACGCTGCGGTTCTGGCCATGGGCGGTGGCGCTGTTGACGATTACTTCGTGCAGGCCCGGGAACAATGCGGGCAGGCGCACGACAATGGCCCGCAGCTCGGCAGGCTTGGCGCAGTGGTACTGCAGCGTTGCGCTGAACCCCGCGTGCCGATGCTGACCTGATGGCGGTGCGGCAGCCGTCGCATCGAATCCCTCGGCCTTGGCATCGTTGCCTGAAAGGCGGCAGCCCGCGGCGGTAGGCAAGGTGACCCAGCTGCCGCCCTGCAGCAGCGCAGTCGCACGCGCCAGCGCGGACTGCTCGGCCGCATTGGCCGGCGGCCGCTCGAAATCAAGGATGCCGATGCCGGGGGCCTGCAGGGCGAATTCCAGCGTCTGCTGGTCAAGCGCAACATCGACGCTGGCCTGGCCGTGCACGTGCGGTGCGTGCTGGCGGATATCGTGGGCCTGCGCGGCGCTGGCGGCCAGCAGCAGGAAAAGAGCAGCAGAAAGCTTCATGGGGGACACTCCAATTGTTACTATGTAACATTATGGACCACATGCCCACGACGCCCGCAAGGGCCCTGGCCCAGCCGCCAACTTCGGCACGCTGGCACCCCCGCTTCGATCTTGCCGGTGCCTGGCTGTCCCTGGCCTGCGCCGCCCACTGCATCGCCCTGCCCCTGCTGCTGGCCTTCGTACCGGCGGCGATGATGGCGCTGCGTTCGTTCCAGCACCCCGGCCATGGCGCGATGACGTTGCTGCTCGCGATGTCACGCTGGGAATGGCTGTTCGCGCTGCTGGCCTCGTCGCTGGCCTTGGCGAGCACCTCGGCCGGGCTGCACCGGCACGGGCGCGGGCGGCCCCTGCGGCTGGCGTGCGTCGGCGCGATCCTTCTACTGTCAGCCTCGCTGTACCTGCCGCTGAAGGAATCACTGCTCTGGCATGGCGTCACCACCGCGTGCGGCGGCATGATGCTGGCGGCAGCACACATCGGCAATCGGCGGGCGCTGCACAACCGCTAACACCGGCTGCGGGTCGGTTGGAACACGCCATCCACGCATGGCGTGGATCTACTGAAACATGCAACACAGCCAACGGTAGCGCCGGCCGCTGGCCGGACGGAAAACACCATCCACGCATGGCGTGGATCTACTGATGCACTCCCGGCAGCCGGCCAGCGGCCGGCTCTACCCCTCCTTATTCGTCAAACGGACGCTGCCCCAGCGTCTGCGTCACGTGGTCGACGAAACAGGTGATGCGGGCGGCCAGCGCGGTGTTGCGGTAGTACACCGCATTGATCGGCTGCCGCACTTCCTGCGTCTGCCTGGCCAACAGCTGCACCAGGCGGCCATCACGCCGATCCTGGCGGGTCAGGAAGTCGGACAGGCAGGCGATGCCCAGCCCGGCCACCGCCATCTGCCGAAGCGTCTCGCCGCTGGATGAAGCGATCGCCGGCTCGATCACGAAAGGCCCGCCATCGGCATCGTGTAGTGGCCATTCGTTCAACGAACTGGGCTGGGTAAAACCCAGCAGGTCGTGCTCGCGCAACTGCTCCACGCGCGTCGGCGTGCCGTGCCGTCGCAGGTACTCGGGGCTGGCCACCACGCGGATGCGGCTGTGACCGATCGGTCGCGCATGCAGGGTGGAATCGCGCAGCACGCCGATGCGGAACGCCACATCGGTGCGCTTTTCGATCAGGTCGGTGATGCCCTCGTTGGAATTCAACTCCAGCTCCACCTGCGGGTAGCGATCACGGAAGCCCTCCAGCAACGGCACGATCACGTGCAGCATGAACGGCGTGGCGGCGTCCACGCGCAGGCGCCCGACCGGCTGCAGCCGCCGCGCCGCCATCTGTTCCTCTGCCTCGTCCACCGTGGCCAGGATCGTGCGCGCGTACTCCAGGAACGCCGCGCCCTCTTCGGTCAGTTCCAGCCGCCGCGTGGTCCGCCGCAGCAGGGTGGTCTGCAGCTTGTCTTCCAGCCGCGCCAGGGTGCGGCTGGTGGCCGAGATCGTCAGCTCCAGCGCCTCGGCCGCCGCCGTGATGGAGCCACCATCGACCACCGCCACGAAGGCCTTCAGCTCATCCAGGGTGGTTTTCATTATTTACCTCGCCGCAAAAGCATTTCCCATATACACGGCTTAATCAACAAATGTAAAGCGCCCACACTTCGCCCTGTCCCGAGCCGCCGGCTCGCAACGAAATCCCTGGAGTCCATCATGAGCGTTCCTTCCTTTGGCGTCGGCACCTTCCGCCTGAGCGGCCAGACCGTCATCGACTCGGTACGCAACGCGCTTGACGTCGGCTACCGTGCCGTCGACACGGCGCAGATCTACGGCAACGAAGCCGAGGTCGGCCAGGCCATCGCCGAATCCGGCGTGCCACGCGACCAGCTGTTCCTGACCACCAAGATCTGGGTCGACAACTACGCTGCCGACAAACTGATCCCGAGCCTGCGCGACAGCCTGGCCAAGCTGCGCACCGGGTACGTCGACCTGCTGCTGATCCACTGGCCGGCGCCGGGCAATGGCGTTGAGCTGCGCGAATACATGACCGCACTGGCTGAAGCCAAGACGCTGGGCCTGACCCGCCAGATCGGTGTGTCCAACTTCAACATCGAACTGACACGGCAGGCCATCGAGGTGGTCGGCACCGGCGAGATCGCCACCAACCAGATCGAACTGAGCCCCTACCTGCAGAACCCGGCGCTGACCGCCTTCCTGCAGGAGCAGGGCATCGCGGTCACCTCCTACATGACCCTGGCCTACGGCAAGGTGCTGAAGGACCCGGTGCTGGCCGGCATCGCCGACAAGCACCAGGCCACCGTGGCCCAGGTCGCGCTGGCGTGGGCCCTGCAGCGGGGTTACTCGGTCATTCCGTCCTCGACCAAGCGCGAGAACCTGGCCAGCAACCTGCTCGCCCAGGACCTGCACCTGGATGCCGATGACATGGCCGCGATCGCCGCGCTTGACCGCAACGGCCGCGAAGTCGATCCGCCGGGCCTGGCCCCGGACTGGGACTGAGGCGCCTCGCCATGGGCAGTGCGTTGACGCGTCTGCAGGCCGGTGGCTTCAGCATCGGCATCGAGGCACCGCTGGACAATGACTGGACGCCACTGGGTGAACAGGCACGACGCGCCGCGCGACGCCTGCCCGGCGAACCGGACCTGCAGCGCCATGCGGAACTGGCACGGCTGGCCGACCGCCTCGGCTTCCGTGCGCTCTGGGTACGCGACGTGCCGGTGTACGACCCGGCCTTCGGTGATGCGGCGCAGGTGTTCGAGGTATTCAGTTACCTGGGCTACCTGGCCGGCATCACCGAGCACATCCTGCTGGGCACCGGTGCGGTGGTGCTGCCGATCCGGGAGCCGTTGCTGACCCTGAAGTCAGCGCGCAGCGTGCAGCGGCTCAGCGGCGACCGCCTGCTGCTGGGCGTAGCCAGTGGCGACCGCCCGGTGGAGTACCCGCTGTTCGGCCGCGACTTCGACAGCCGTGGCCGCCGCTTCCGCGAGCAGATCGCACTGCTGCGCGAAGGCGCCGCTGCGCACCTGCCGCAGGGCTTGGACGTGCTGCCCGCAGGTGGCCCGGCCCTGCCGTTGTTCGTGGCCGGCCTGGCCCAGCAGCAACCGGCATGGATCGGCCAGCACATGGAGGGTTGCCTGGCCTACCCGGGCACGCCACAGGACCATGCGCAGCGCGTGGCGGCCTGGCGCGCCGTGGCCGGCAACAAGCCGTATGCCAGCTTCATCCACCTGGACCTGGTGGCCGATGCTGATGCCCCCTTGCAGCGCTGGCGCTTCGGCCTGCGTGGCGGCCGCAACGCCCTTTTGGCCGAGCTGCACGCCATGCAGGCAGCCGGTGTCGACCACATCGGCCTGCAGTTCCGCCGCAATGAACGGCCGTTGGCCGAAACCTTCCACGAAATCGCCGAGTACGTGCTGCCGCACTTCCCGGCCCATGCCGGCGCCGCTGCGCCGCATGCCCCGCTTGCCGCCGCCGCGACGGCCTGACAGTTACCGGAGCTTTGCCATGAAGATGAAGACCCTGGCCGCGCTTGCGCTGGCCACCCTGCCGCTGTCCTTCCAGGCCACCGCCGAGGACTGGTATCCCTCCGCCTACGGCGCCGACGACGAGATCGGCGCGGCCAACCTGCTGACCGCGGACGTGGTCAAGCACGCGGTCTCGCTGGTCAGGACCGGCAAGACCTATCCGCTGGCGGTGCCGGTGGACAAGAACCTGCCCGCGTTCCGCCACCGCAGCTTCCGCCTGTACAACGTGCAGGTCGGCCAGCAGGCTGGCAAGTCGCTGGGCCCCAACAGGTTCACCTTCAACGATGAACTGGTGAACGCCTGGACCGGCGTTGGCACCCAGCTCAACGGTATCGGCCATATCGGCATCGACAACGTCTACTACAACGGCAACAAGGCCGCCGACTTCGTCACCGTGGACGGTGTGCGCAAGCTCGGCGTCGAGAAGGTGCCGCCAATGGTCACCCGCGGCGTCGTGCTGGACATGACCGCGTACTACGGCAAGGCGATCGTGCCCGGTGGCACCGAGTTCACCGTGGCCGACATCCAGGCCGTGCTGAAGAAGCAGGGCCTGAGCCTGCGCAAGGGCGACGTGGTGCTGTTCAACACCGGCTGGCTGGAACTGATCGGCAAGGACGACAAACAGTTCCTGGAAGTGGAACCGGGCATCGGCATGGAGGCGGCGAAGTGGCTGGCCGACCAGGGCATCGTCGCCTTCGGTGGCGACACCTGGGCCTCGGAGGTCTACCCGAACCCGGACGGTGCCGAGGAGTTTCCGATCAACCAGTACATGCTGGCCAAGCGCGGCATCTACAACCTGGAGCTGATCGACAGCCGGGCGCTGGTGCGCGACAAGGCCTGGGAATTCCTGTTCGTGCTCGGCCAGCCGCTGTACGTCGGCTCGACCCAGGTGAACATCAACCCGGTGGCGATCCGATGAACACCGCCGCTGACCTTCCCGTGTTCGCCGGCCGCCGCTTCCGCGTCAGCTATGACGGCCTGGCCGCCGACAATGTCTACAGCGCCGATGGCCGCCACGTGCAGTACGCCATCGTCTCCGGCGCCCATGCCGGTGCGCAGGGCGAAGCCGCCTGCGAGTGGCAGCGGATCAGCGACGGGGTCTATGCCATTTCGTGGCAGGAAGCCGATGGCGCTACGGTCGTGCATGTCGACGATTTCGTGGGCGGGCGTTCGCTGGCCTGGTTCACCGCCACCGATGGCAGCTTCCATCGCATGCAGGGGCCGTTGGCAGCGCTGTGATGCCGGCCAGCGGCCGGCACTACCCCCTCCGGTCGGACAGCTTCGCGTGCTGTGTCGGTAGAGCCGGCCGCTGGCCGGCATCCTCGAACGAGTCGAACACTCCGGCCACCCAGTCGATGAACACCCGAAACCGGGGCGACGGCGTGCGATTGCGCGGGTAGACCAGGCTCAACGGACTCGGCGTCGGCGGCGCCTCCGGCAGCAGCTCCACCAGCTGCCGGCGCGCGATATACGGGTCCATCCGGTAGCGCGGTGCCTGGATGATGCCCAGGCCCGCCAGCGCAGCGCCGAGGAACGCATCCGCACCCGACACACGCACCCGCGCCGGCAGCGGCAGGTAGCGCACCTGCCCGCCCTGCTGGAACTCCAGCGGAATCAGCTGGCCGCTGGCGCTGGAGCGGAAGCCGACCATCTGGTGGCCGTCCTGCAGGGCATCGATGCTGCCCGGCACGCCCCTGGCCTGCACGTAGCCAGGCGAGGCGACCGTCACCTCGCGCAGCATCGTCAACCGGCGCGCCGCCAGATCGCTGTCGGCCAGCGTCCCGACCCGCAACGCCGCATCCACGCCTTCGCGCAGCAGATCGACATAGCGGTCGCCTTCGCTGACCTCCAGTTCGATCTCGGGGTAGCGCTGCAGGAATTCCGGCAAGTGCGGGAACAGCAGGTGCCGGCCCAGCGTGCCATGCACTTCAATGCGCAACGGGCCGCGCGGCGGCGCGTCACGGAACGCGGCCTCCGCATCATCCATGTCGGCGATCAGGCGCAGGCAACGGCCATAGAAGGCCTCGCCTTCCAGCGTTGGCACCACCCGCCGCGTGGTCCGGTGCAGCAGGCGCACGCCCAGCCGCTGTTCCAGTGCCTTGATCGCGTCGGTCACCGTGGCCCGTGGCAGGCCGAGGTCTTCGGAGGCCCGGGTGAAGCTGCGGCGCTCGACGATACGGACGAAGGCGCGCATGGCCGTGAAGCGATCCATTGTTCGGTGATCCGGATGATGTTGGCGGATTATGCAGGATTATCCGAACGGGCAATGTCGCGAAGATGGCTCTGCGCCACTCCGGCGTGCCCGACTGGAAGCCACCATGACCCTCTCCCCCGCCCGCCCTGTCGCCCTGGTCACCGGCGGCTCCCGTGGCATCGGCGCCGCCATTTCCCGCCGGCTCGCCGCCGATGGCCACGCTATCGCCATCAACTATTCAGGGCGCCGCGACGACGCCGAAGCGCTGGCGGCCGAACTCAACGCAGCCGGCGCACAGGCCATCGCGCTGCAGGCCGATGTCGCCGATCCGCAGGCGGTGCGGCAGCTGTTCGATGCCATCGAAGACCGCTTCGGCGGCATCGACGTGGTGGTCAACAGCGCGGGCGTACTGCAGCTGGCGCCGCTGGCCGACACCGACGACGCCCTGTTTGATCGGGTGATCGGCATCAACCTCAAGGGCGCCTTCAATGTGCTGCGCGAAAGTGCACGACGGGTGCGCGACGGTGGCCGGTTGATCACCCTGTCCACCAGCGTGGTCGGCATCCGGCTGGAGAACTACAGCGTGTACGCGGCCAGCAAGGCGGCGGTGGAAACGATGGGCGCGATCCTCAGCAAGGAGCTGCGCGGGCGCAACATCACCGTCAACGCGGTGGCGCCGGGCCCGACCGCCACCGACCTGTTCCTGGACGGCAAGTCACCGGAACTGATCGAGCGGTTGGCGAAGATGAATCCTCTGGAGCGGCTGGGTACGCCGGAAGACATCGCCGGCGCGGTGGCGTTCCTGGCCAGTGCCGATGGCGGATGGATCAACGGCCAGGTGCTGCGCGCCAACGGTGGGATGGTCTAGGTCGCGCGGACGGCATCCACGCATGGCGTGGATCTGCTTGGGAAACCGTGGCGGTTGATCGAATCCACGCAGGACGCGAAGCCGGTGTAGAGCCGAGCCCATGCTCGGCTGCTCTTCGCGCGAAGGCCAGATGCAGCCGAGCGCGGGCTCGGCGCTACCGTCAGGTCAGGCGCCATGGGCCTCGCGGCGCTGGTGTACCCAGTAGTACAGCGTGGGCAGTACCAGCAGGGTCAACAGCATCGCCGACAGCAGGCCGCCGATCACCACCACCGCCAGCGGCTTCTGCGTCTCGGCACCAATCGCATGCGAGGTGGCCATCGGCAGCAGGCCGAACATCGCCAGTAGTGCGGTCATCAGCACCGTGCGCAGGCGCTGCAGCGAACCTTGCACCACCGACTGCAGCAGGTCCATGCCCTGCTCGCGCAGCTGGGCGAAGCGACTGAGCATCACCACCCCGTTCAGCACTGCTTGCCCGAACAACGCGATGAAACCGATCGCCGCCGACACCGACAGCGGAATGCCGGTCAGCCACAGGGCCAGGATGCCGCCGATCATCGCCAGTGGCACGTTGGCCAGGATCAGCGCAGCGCTGCTGATGTCCTTGAAGGCATCGAACAGCAGCACGAAGATGATCAGCACCGACAGCGGAATCACCCAGCCCAGCCGCTCCATCGCACGCTGCTGGTTCTCGAACTCGCCAGACCACTCCAGCCGGTAGCCGTCCGGCAGCTGCACGCTGGCGTCCACGCGCTTGCGCATGTCGGCCACCACGCTGCCCATGTCGCGGCCGGCGATGAAGATGCTCACCGCCTTCACCCGCTGTGCGTTCTCACGCGAGATGTTGATCGCGCCACTGGCCATGCGGAACTCGGCCACGTCGGACAGCGTCACGGTGTGGCCATCGCCAATGCCCACCGGCACCGTGCGCAACCGTTGCAGGTCACGGTCGGCGTCGTCCAGGCGCAGCGTGATCGGGAACCTGCGGTCACCTTCCCACAGTTCACCAACCTGGCGCCCGCCCAGTGCGGTCTCGATCACCTCGTCGATGTCGCGCACATTCAGTCCATAGCGTGCCGCACGATCGCGGTCGATCTCGATCTGCAGCTGCGGCAATGAGCCGTCACGATCAATGAAGGCACTCTCTACGCCCTCCACGCCACGCACCTGCCCCAGGATCGCCTGCGCGTGCTGGTTCAGTACATCCAGGTCCGAGCCGCTGACCTTGATCACCACCTGGCCCTTGATCTGCGAGATGCTCTCCAGGATGTTGTCGCGCACCGGCTGCGAGATCGAGAACTCCGGCCCGGGAATCCGCTGCTCCAAGGTGCGCTGCAGATCGCTCACCAGCTGGCGCTTGTCCACGCCCTTCGGCCATTCCTTCTCAGGCTTCAACGCCACCAGCGCCTCGATCTGGTTGGCGCCCTTGGCATCGGATCCGTCTTCCGGGCGCCCCAACTTGGCCACCACGGTCGATACCTGCGGGAAAGTGCCGACCAGCTCACGGATGCGCCGCGACTGCTGCTGCGCCTCGGCCAGGCTGGTGCTCGGGTCGAGCGTGGCGGTCAACCAGATCGAGCCTTCGTCCAGCTCGGGCAGGAACTCCGAACCCAACCGGGTGCCCAATGCCAGCGTGCCGACCAGCAGCGCAACTGCGGTCAGTACCACCGCACGCGGGCGGGCCAATGCACGCTCCAGGATCGGCTTGTACCAGCCGGTCAGGCGGTCCATCAGCGGATTGCCATCGCGCATGCGGTCGCGGCGCAGCCACCAGTAGCAGAACAGTGGCACCACGGTCAGTGCGAGGATCAACGCACCGATCAACGCCGAGGTCACCGAGTACGCCATCGGCGCGAACATTCGGCCCTCCTGGCGCTGCAGGGTGAAGATCGGGATGTGTGCGGCGATGATGATCAGCATCGAGAAGAACGTTGGGCGCCCCACTTCGGAGGCTGCCGAGAGTACGGTAGAGAAGCGCGTCTTCCTGTCAGCGTTCGGCGGCAGCTTCGACAGCCGCGACACGATGTGTTCGGTCACGATCACCGCGCCATCGATGATGATGCCGAAGTCCATCGCACCCAGCGACAACAGGTTGGCCGGTACGCCCCACAGATGCAGGCCAAGGAAGGTCGACAGCAGGGCCAGCGGCATCATCGCCGCCACGATCAGCGCGGCGCGGGCGTTGTACAGGAACAGCCACAGCACCAGGAACACCAGCACTGCGCCTTCCAGCAGGTTGCGGAAGACGGTTTTCAGCGTGGTCGAGACCAGCCACGAGCGGTCGTAGAACGGCTCGATGCTGACACCGGCCGGAAGCTGGTTCGCTTCGATCTCGGCGATGCGCGCATGCAGGGCATCGAGCACGTCGGACGGGTTCTCGCCCTTGCGCATCAGCACCATGCCGAACACCGCATCGTCGTTGTCATCCTGGCCGACCAGGCCCTGCCGGGGCAGGCCGGTATCGGCGATGCCGGCCAGGTCGCGCACCAGGATCGGCGTGCCACTGCGCTGCGCGACCACCACGTTGCCGATGTCGGCCGGCGAACGCATCAGACCGACGCCGCGGATCAGGAACTGCTGCTGGCCGCGTTCCACATAGCCGCCGCCCGCGTTCGAACTCCCCTTCTCCAGCGCCTCGGCGAACTCACCGAGGCTGATGCCGCGGTCACGCAGCTTGTCCAAATCCGGTTTGACCTGGAAGGTGCGCGCAAAGCCACCGAAGCTGATCACATCGGCCACTCCAGGAACGGTGCGCAGGCTACGCTCCATCGTCCATTCCTGCACGGTGCGCAGCTGGGTCGGGGTCAGGTGCGGGCCTTTCAGCACATAGCGGTAGATCTCGCCCACCGCCGAGCTCATCGCCTCCAGCTCCGGGGTCACCCCTTCTGGCAGCTCCACGCCCTGCAGGCGCTCCAGCACCTGCTGGCGTGCGAAGTAGTCATCGGCCTTGTCGTCGAAGGTCAGGATGATCATCGACAGGCCGAACTGGGTGTGCGAGAACACCCGCACCGAATGCGGAATGCCAGACAGCGCCACTTCCAGCGGCATCGTCACCTCGCGCTCGACCTCTTCGGCGGCACGGCCCGGGTGCAGCGACACCACCGTCACCTGGGTGTCGGACACATCCGGGAAGGCTTCCACCGGCAGCACGCGGAACGCGGCGATGCCAGCGCCGATGAACAGCAGCAGCGCCAGCATCACCATCAGCGGCTGGCGCAGGCAATAGGCAATCAGGCGATCGATCATGGCGCGGCGCGCCCCGTGCCGGTGCTGACGGCTGCCGGCGCGCTGTCCACCAGCTGTTGCAGCAGCAGGCCACCCTCGACGACCACTCTGCTGCCCGGCGCCAGGCCTTCACGCACCCACAGGCGGCCGTCACCCAGCTCCTCGGCGTGCACCGCGTGGCGCACGAAGCGGCCCTTGCCTTCCTCCACGAACACCACCTGCTTTCCGTCGATCAGCAACACCGCGGCGTCGGGCAGCGAGACACCGCCCTCGGACGGCAACGCCACCTGGGCGCGCACGTACTGCCCGGCCTTGAAGCCACGTGCGCGGTTGTCCAGCTCGGCACGCGCCTGCACCACCCGGCGTTCGCTGTCGATGAAGTCATCCACGTGCTGCAGGGTCGCCTGCAGCGGCTGTCCATCGGCGCCGGGCACGCTCACCTGCATGCCGGCCTTCAACCGCCCTGCCAGGCTTTCAGGAACATCCAGCAGCAGCCACAGGCGGTCCGGATCGCCGATCACTGCCAATGGCTGCTCGCTGTCGGGACTGACCGACATGCCCGGATTCATCCGCCGCTCCACCAGCACGCCATCGATGGGGGCGCGCAGCGGCAGGAGCTGGTCCACGCGCTGGCCATTGCCATAGGCCCGGGCGAATGCAGTCGCGCGCGCATGATCGGCCTGGCTGCCGGCAAAGCTCGCTTCGGCTTCATCCAGTTCACGGCCCGACGCCACACCCGCGGCGTGCAGCTCGCGGGTGCGCTCCAGCTCCTTGCGTGCCTGCTGCAGTTCGGCACGGCCACGCGCGCCCTCGGCCTGGGCCTGGCCGAACTCCGGCGAGGTGATCCAGGCGATCACCTGCCCTGCCTTCACTCTCTGCCCCGGCTGCGCCTCGATGCGCGCCACCTGACCCGGCAACGGCGTGCGCAGTGCACTGGAGCGTGTCTCGTCCCAGGCCACCCGGCCCGGCAGCTGCAGGCTGGCGCTGGCGCCGGCGGTCACCGCCTCGCTGCGCAGCACGTCCAGCTGGCGGCTGCCGGCTGGAAACTGGATCTGGCCGGCACTGACCTGCGGCGCGTCCTCGGTATACGACGCCGGTTCGCGGCCGCAGCCGCCCAGCAGGGCCAGCGCCAGCAGGGCCGGCAGCACGGCATGTCGCGCACGCAGGCGACGGGCGACGGTGGACTTCATCGGGACTCTCCTTCAACAACGGATGTGGCCGCTTCCCAGCGCGCCAGGGCAATGGCATGGTCGGCACGCGCTTCGATCAGCGCGGCCTCGAATTCGCGCCAGCTGCGGCGCGCATCCAGCAGATCGGTCAGGCTGGCGGCGCCGCGCCGGTAGGCCAGTTCGATGCCCTGTACCGCCTTGCGCGCAGCGTCGGACTGCAGTCCTTCGTAGTCGCTGCGGCGCTGCGCGGCGGACTGCGCGCTGGCCTGCAGCAGGTCAAGTTCGGCGCGCGCTTCGCGCTGCAGCACCTGCAGTTCCAGCGCCGCACTATCACGGTCGGCCTCGGCACGCTGCATCGCGCCGCGTGCACGCGATGGGCCACCGAGTGGAATGGTCAACGACACGCCCCAGGTCACACCGCTGATGTCGGTCGGCTCGCGTTCGGCTTCCACACCCAGCTGGACATCGCGATGGCGCTCGCTGCGCGCCAGTGCTACACCGGCATCGGCCGCGGCCAGGCGCGAACGCGCTGCGCGCAGATCGGCACGCTGCTGCGGATCGAACGCGCGCGTTGCGGCAACGCCTGCGAGGTCCGGCCAGGGATCATCGGCGCTGAGGTCACCGCTGTCGTCACGCCCGAGCAGGAGGCCCAGCGCATGCCGTGCATCGCGCAGATCCAGGGCCGCCTCGCGCGCCGCGTCGGCCACCGCCAGATCGTCCACCGCCAGCCGCGCGCGGTCGACCGGCGCCATCGCCCCGGTGGCAACCTGCTTGTCGGCTGCCGCCATCTGTTCGGCCGAACTCTGGCGGTTGGCCTCGGCAATCTGCACCCGCTCCTGCGCGCGCTTCAGGCCGAAGTAGGCCTCATGCAGCGCCACCTGCTGGCGACGCCGCGCATCGAGCATCTCCAGCCCGGCCACCTCCAGCAGCGCATCGGCCTGGCGGATACGCAACGCGCGCTTGCCACCGCGTTCCCAGGTCCAGCCCAGGCCCACGGTGCTGTCCATCCGCTTGTCCTGCCAGCGGCCCGGGCCGACGCCGTGCCTGGGGCTGAGCTTGCTGGTGCCGATCGACAGCTCGGTCGCTGGACGCAGCGCCGCCGTCTGCGCGTCGCCCTGCACGCCACGCAGCGCCAGTGCCGCCACACGCAGGTCCGGGTTGTGTGCTTCCATGGCGCGCTGCGCCTCCTGCAGGGAAAGCGCCGACGCCGCAGGTGCGCACAGGAGGGCGGCCAACACAGCCGCAAGGCAAGGGAAGAAGTTCATGCGCGTCACGGTAAGGTGACGCACTTGCGCCAAACTTGCCCCAACCTTGCACGAAGCTTGCAATGCGAATCCTGCTGATCGAAGACGACGCCGCCCTGGCCGATGGACTGATCCGTGCCCTGCAGGGCGCGGGTCATCTGTGCGACCACCTCTCGCGCGGGCTGCATGCACCCGCTGCACTGGCCAGCGCGCCATATGACGTGATGGTGCTCGACCTTTCATTGCCCGACGTCGATGGCCTCGACCTGCTCTCGCGCCTGCGCAACGACGGTGTCACCCTGCCGGTGCTGATCCTCACGGCGCGCGATGGCGTGGAGGACCGCATCCTCGGCCTCGACCGGGGTGGCGACGACTATCTCGCCAAGCCATTTGCACTGGGGGAACTGGAAGCCCGCCTGCGTGCGCTGTCGCGTCGCCGCAGCGATGCACCGGCGCAGAAGCGGTTGGGCCGTTTGTGCTTCGACAGCATCCGCAATGAGGCGCAGGTGGACGGCCAGCGCATCGAACTGACCGCCCGCGAGCTGTCGCTGGTCGAAGCACTGATGCAGCATCCCGGCCGCACCGTCACCAAGCAGCGCCTGTTCGACGCTTTGTACAGCTGGGACCACGAGGCCAGCTTGTCGGTGATCGAAGTGCATGTCAGTCGCCTGCGCCGCAAGCTGGAACACGCGCGTGCCGGCGTCGGCATCCGCATGCTGCGTGGCCTGGGTTATCGCCTGGAGGCCAGCGGTGACTGAGCGCGTGCACAGCCTGCGGAGCCTGCTGCTGCGCCGCCTGTGGCTGCCGCTGCTGGTGCTGCTGATGTGCAGCGCGGTGGGTTCCTTCGCGCTGGCGCGCTTCTACGCCGGTCAGGTCTATGACCGCTGGCTGCTGGACTCGGCGATGTCCCTGTCCGAGCTGGTGACGGTACAGGAGGGTCATGCATCAATCGAGATCACGCCCGCGGTGTCACGTATGTTCAGCTGGGACACCGCCGACGAAGTGCATGGCGAAGTGGTCGATGCTGCGGGTGGACGCTTATATGGCGACTTGGCCGAAGCGCTGCCGCGCCCGGCCACCGCCGCATCAAGCGACGACGCGGTTTATTACGATGCGCGCCTGCGCGGGCAGCCGGTGCGCATGGTCGAAGTCCTCGTCAGTGCCGGACCGGGCCACGATATCCGGCTGCGCGTAGCCGAGACGCTGCGCAAGCGCCACCGGCTGGAGCGCAAGCTGCTGCTGACCAGCATCCCGTTCCAGGCTGCGATCCTCACGCTTGCCGCGTGGCTGGCCTGGTCCGGGACCGGCGCGGCCGCACGCCATGCCAACCAGGTGGCGCGGCGCTTGGCCAGCCCCCGCCCGGACCCACTGGCGCCCCTGGAACCCGCGCAGGAGGCGCCACGCGAGCTGTGGCCGGCGGTGGAGGCCTACAACGCGCTGTTGCAACGACTGGACGCCATGCAGGCCGCGCAACGGCGCTTCGTCAGCAATGCCGCGCACCAGCTGCGCACGCCGCTGGCGGCAATGCAGGTGGAGCTGGAGAGCTCACTCCGCCACCAGGATCCGCAGGCCCAGCAGCTGGCGTTGTCCGGCACGCTGGCCGGGCTGGCACGGCTGCAGCACCTGGTCAACCAGCTGCTGATGCTCAGCCGCTCGGAAGATCCACAGGGCAGCGCACTGCCGCTGCAGCCTCTGGATCTGGCCGCGCTGGCGCGTGGCGTGGTCGAGCGCTACGCTGACCGTGCGTTGGCTGCGGGCGTGGACCTGGGTTACGACGGACCCGACGACGGCGTGCAGCTACAGGGCGATGCGCAGTTGCTGCGCGAGGTGTTGGGCAACCTGCTGGACAACGCGCTGCGCTACGGCGCCACGCCCGGAGTCATCACCCTCGGCGTTCGGCAGGGAACCGACGGCGTGCAGGTATGGGTGGACGATGACGGCGCCGGCATCGCCGAAGCCGAACGCGCGCGCGTCACAGAACGCTTCTACCGGGCCAGCAGCGAGGGCGACGGCTGCGGGCTCGGACTGGCGATTGTGGCCGAGATCGCGCAACGGCATGGCGCGACCTTGATGATTGATACCGCCCCGATCGGCGGTGCGCGGGTGGGGTTGCGGTTCCGATGAGCGCTGTTGAACCGCCCTTGTAGAGCCGAGCCCATGCTCGGCTGCTCCTGGCACGATGCCTGAGCCGAGCATGGGCTCGGCTCCACAGGTTCCTGGTCACCCGTGAAGCGTGCCGACCAAGGTCGGCACCTACCGAGTGCGCGTCACCGGCTCATCGAATAGGGCGCCTGCGCGCCCTGCCCCGGCCAGTCCTTGTTCGGCTCGGCCTGCATGCTGAAGCGCAGTTCGCCACCGGCCAGGATCTCGTCGTGGCGCAGGAAGGTACGCTGCAGCGGCTTGCCGTTCAACGTCACGCTGCCCACATACGTGTGCGCGTCATCCAGCCCCTCGGCCACGATGGTGAACGTCTTGCCGTTCGGCAGACGAATCGCGGTCCTGGGCAGGAACGGACGGCCCAGGATGTACTCGCCCGAGCCCGGTGCCACCGGGTAGAAGCCCAGCGCGGTGAACACATACCACGCCGACATCTGGCCGACGTCATCGTTGCCGGCCAGGCCATCGGGACGGTCGGCATACTGGGTATCCATGATCTGCTTCAGCCGCGCCTGGGTGCGCCACGGCTGGCCGGCGTACGAATACAGGTAGGCCACGTGGTGGCTGGGCTCGTTGCCGTGCGCATACCAGCCGATCAGGCCGGTGATGTCTTCCATGTGCTCGAAGATCGATGGATCCACCTTGGCGTTGAACACCTCGTCCAGGCGCGCGAGCAGCTTGTCGCTGCCCCCGTGCGCGGCGGCCAGGCCAGCGACGTCCTGCGGCACGTACCACGAATACTGCCATGCGTTGCCCTCGGTATAGTCGGTGCCGTAGCCGCTGGCGCTGGGGTCGAAGGGCGTGCGGAAACTGCCATCGCGCTTGCGCGCGCGCATGAAGCCGGTGTCCTTGTCGAAGGCATTGCGCCAGTTGCCTGCGCGCTTGTCGAAGGTCGCCGCGATATCGGCCTTGCCCATGGCCTGCGCCATGCGTGCGATGGTCCAGTCGTCGAAGGCGTACTCCAGCGTCTTGCTGGCCGCTTCACCTTCCTCGTCGATCGGCACATAGCCCAGCTCACGGTACTGCGCGATGCCGTCGTAAGGGCCGTAATTGGCGGTCTCGACCATTGCCTTCAGCGCCTTGTCGGCATCGAAGCCACGAATGCCCTTCACGTAGGCATCGGCGATCACCGGCACGGCGTGGTAGCCGATCATGCACCAGTCCTCCAGGCCGTGGAACGACCACACCGGCAGCATGCCGTAGGGGCTGTGCTCGTGGTGGGCCAGCATGGAGTTGATGAAGTCGCTGTTGCGCTTTCCCGGCTGCACCAAGGTCAGCAGCGGGTGCAACGCGCGGTAGGTGTCCCACAGCGAGAACGTCGAATAGTGCGTGAAGCCATCGGCCTTGTGCACGGCATTGTCCGCGCCGCGGTACTGGCCATCGGCATCCATGAACAGCGTCGGCCCCAGCATCGTGTGGTACAGCGCGGTATAGGCACTGCGCCGCGCATGTTCCGGCGCGTCAATGTCCAGCACGGACAGTGCCTGCGTCCACTCCTGCTTCGCCTGTGCACGCACGCGGTCGAAATCGAAGTCGGCCACTTCCGCGTCGAGGTTGGCGATGGCACCGGCTTCACTGACCGGCGAGATCGCCACCTTCACCACCAGCGGTGCATCGAGCTTGCCGAAAGCGAACGTACCAACCAGCTGACGACCCTCGATCTGGGCGCGCTGTGCCGGGTCCTTTTCGCCCGGCGGCGGAAAGCCCTTGTAGACGATGTCCTGCTCGGTGTTGTGCAGCTCATGCCCGGCCAGCGGGCGTGAGAAGCGCATCGCAAAGTACAGCTGGCGGCCCGGCGCCCAGCCTCGGGTTTCGCGGAAGCCGGTCACCGTGCCATCGGCGCGCACCCGCACCCGCGACCACAGCACCTTGCCCGGGTAGTCGTACATGCTGGTACGCATGTCCAGCAGCACCTTGGCGTCGGTGCCCTTGGGGAAGGCATAGCGGTGCACGCCCACGCGCGCACTGGTGGTCAGTTCGGCGCGCACCTTGTAGTCATCCAGGGTGACCGCGTAGTAGCCCGGCTCGGCCTTCTCGTCAGCGTGGCGAAAGCGTGAGGCATAGCCGCTGCGCGGCTTCTCCGGATCGCCGCGCTCCAGGCCCGGATTGCCGGTGAACGGCATCAGCAGGATGTCGCCCAGGTCTGAATGACCGGTGCCGGAGAAATGCGTATGCGAGAAGCCGACGATGCTGCTGTCGTCATAGCGGTAGCCCGCCGCCCAGCCATAGGCCTTTTCACGCGGCTGGATACGCGTGTCCGGGCTGAGCTGGACCATGCCGAACGGCACCGTGGCCCCCGGGTAGGTATGGCCCTCGCCACCGGTGCCGATGAACGGATCGACCGAGGCGTATGCCTTGTCGGCGGCGGTTCTGGCTGGGGCCGCACTGGCCAGGCCGGAAGCGAACATCGCCGTGGCGGCGACAGCGATCAGGAGACGACGGTCCAGCGTGGGCATCGGCATTTGGATCGATTCAGGTGGTGGTCAGAGAGTAGCACCGGCCCTGCCCTGTCGCATGCTGCAGTGCGGCCGCCGGAACCGGCACGATGATTTGCACATAATTGCATGGCCGGACGACGAATCGCCTCATAGGCTTCCGGCTTCCCGCTTCCAGATCGGTGCCAATACGGCAGTGGATCTCCACACATGCACTTCTGAAAAACCGCGCCTTCGGAGCGGGACAAAGCGAGACGAACCATCAATTGGTGCGCAGCGCCTCGATCTGCCCAGAATGGCGCCGCAGCGGACATCCCGCTGCCGGGATTGGAACCCCCGAAAAGAAGGACAGAGATAGCTCGTCGTAACTGCGGCGGGCGCTGCGTGTGGCCGTCAGGCCCTCCGGTTTTCTCTGTTCCTTCCGGGAGTTCCAAGCACGCATCGCCCGCCACCCTTGCGGTGGCCCTCGCTTCCCAAGGAGTTTCCGCATGAAACACACGCGTCCGCTCAGCCCGGCCATGGAATCGCTGTTCCAGCGTATCGAACATGCCCTCAACAGTGCCGAAGGCATGGCCATCCTCATCGGCGAGCAGTGCGGCCCCGAGCCGAAGCCACCCGCACCGATGGGCTACAACGCCAAAGAGATCGCCGACGCGATGGTCATGCTGAGCCAGCATGGTCGGTCGTTGCTGCAGAAGCCGCGTGCGGAAGCGGAAAAGGTGACCTATCACTAGACCGCGACGCAGCCGAACCTGCTCGGCGCCGTGCTCACCGCACGCAGCGATTGCTGCCCTCAGCCCGGCAATGCGCCCTGCAAGGTGGCGAGGTCGGCGCTGTCGATCGGCCTCACCACCCGCGCCACCTCCTGGCCGTCATGCAACAGCACCACGGTGGGCCACAGTTTTACGTTGAAAGCACGCCCCAGCGGCTTTCCCTTGCCATCCTCGATCTTCCAATGCACCGGATCGTGGGCGTCGACAAGCGCCTGGAGTGCGGGCTGCGCGGCCTGGCAGTGACCACACCAGGGTGCACCGAACTCGAGCAGCAGCCAGCACGCCTGCGCGTCCACGTCCGCGCCAGCGGGCTCCGCCGCCAGGTAGTCACGCATGAACGGCATGCCGGTTACGCCGCCAACGCTTTCTGGATATCCGCCAGCGGGGCGTTTGTCAGGTCCTTGGCAATGTCGCCCAGCAGGCGGGCCTGGACCTCCTTGTGCAGCAGCGGGCGGATACGGCCCAGCGTGGTGGGGTCTGCCACCAGCACCAGGTGTGCAAAGCGGTTGTTGAGCGCATCTTCGTTCAACTGCTCCGCCACCTGCTTGGCGAACGTCGCCTCGTTGAGCTGCGAAATGGACATGTCTTTCGGCACCGCACCGGCCGGCCCCTGCCCGGAGACACCCTGCTCGCTGATGTCCTGCAGGCGCAGTTCGCCTTCCTGCTTCAACGCCAGTTGATGTTCGTTGCCGACGTTGGTGAACACGCGGGCCGAACCACCATCGGCGACGATGATCAGCGTACCTTCGGGAATGCGACGGGTCATGCGATGCTCCTTCTCGATTGCGTTCAGCGCTACCGTAGACAGCGTTGCGTGAGCGCTGCGGCCAGAGTTCGTTCAACGCATGTCAGTGCACGCTGCGCGGATGAACAGGCGTGATGGAACACAGCGTGCAGATCAGGCCGCTTCTCTGCATGCTCACGCCGATGCCGTTATGATGAACGGATGATCGACACGACCCACTACGTGACGGGCGCACCTGTTACGTGGAAAGCACTGCCGACCGGCGCTTCGCTTGCCACGATGGCTCCCGCCCTGCCCTTCCACCGCCTCGCGCTGGATCCTGGCGGATGACGCCCGCAGGCGCTCTGGCCTGCCCTCCCTACGCTGCTGTGACCTCCGGCCGCTGACTGCGCGACCGCAGTGATCCTGTTGCTGCGTTTCCGCCGTTGCGGCGGTGCGTTGCCGTGCGCGTGGCGTCGTGCCTGCACACATTCCCCGGCCCCCACGCCACTCACCGATGCCCCTGCGCCACCTGCGCCTGCATCGCCGTTTCCGATTTCCGGGACCTAGCCCACCGTCTATTCACCTCTTCCACTTACAAGGGAGCCCCATGCAGGACACCCCCGAGGCACACGCCCACTTCGGCTGGTTCAAACGCCGCCGCCACCTGAAGGTCGATGAGATCACCGTCGTCGACAAGCCCATGCTCAAGCGCGCCGTCGGCGCGGCCGCACTTGGCAATGCCATGGAGTGGTTCGACTTCGGTGTCTACGGCTATCTGGCGGTCACCATCGGCCAGGTGTTCTTCCCCTCCAGCAATCCCACCGCGCAGGTGATCGCCGCGTTCGCCACGTTCACCGTAGCGTTCCTGGTACGGCCGCTGGGCGGCCTGGTGTTCGGCCCGCTGGGTGATCGCTACGGCCGCCAGAAAGTGCTGGCGTTCACCATGGTCCTGATGGCGCTGGGCACCTTTTCGATCGGCCTGATTCCCGCCTACGAGCGCATCGGCATCTGGGCACCGGTGCTGTTGCTGCTCGCACGCGTGGTGCAGGGCTTTTCCACCGGCGGTGAATATGGCGGCGCGGCGACCTTCATCGCCGAATACTCCACCGACCGCAACCGCGGCCTGATGGGCAGCTGGCTGGAGTTCGGCACGCTGGGCGGCTATATCGCCGGCGCCGGTACCGTGACCGCGCTGCACATGGTGTTGAGCAGCGAACAGATGCTGGACTGGGGCTGGCGCATTCCGTTCCTGGTGGCCGGCCCGCTGGGCCTGCTCGGCCTGTACATGCGCATGAAGCTGGAGGAAACCCCGGCGTTCCGCGCCTTCGCCGAGGAAGCCGAGAAGCGCGAGCACGACCGGCCCGGGCTGGGCGCGCTGTTCCAGGTGCATGGCCGCCAGCTGCTGGTGTGCATGGGCCTGGTACTGGTGTTCAACGTGACCGACTACATGCTGCTGACCTACATGCCCAGCTACCTCAGCGTCACCATGGGCTATGCCGAGAGCAAGGGCCTGCTGCTGATCATCATCGTGATGCTGGTGATGATGCCGCTGAACATCGTCGGCGGATTGTTCAGTGACCGGCTGGGCCGCCGGCCGATGATCATTGGCGCCTGCATCGCGCTGCTGGTGTTGGCGGTGCCCTGCCTGCTGCTGGTGGGCAGCGGCAATGACGGACTGATCTTCCTGGGCCTGATGCTGCTGGGGCTGGCGCTCGTGTGCTTCACCAGCTCGATGCCGTCCACGCTGCCGGCGCTGTTCTACACCCCGGTGCGCTACAGCGCGCTGTCGATCGCCTTCAATGTGTCGGTGTCGCTGTTCGGTGGCACCACGCCGCTGGTGACCGCGTGGCTGGTGGAGCGTACCGGCGACCCGCTGGTGCCGGCCTATTACCTGATGGGCGCGGCGGTGATCGGCCTGGTGACCATGCTGTTCGTGAAGGAAACCGCCGGCCTGCCGCTGCGCGGTTCACCGCCGGCCGTCGGCAGCGACAAGGAAGCGGCCGCGCTGTTGAAGAGCGATGTGCCGGTGACGGTGGACCCGACCTTGCCGCCGCTGCCGGATGTTGCCGAGCCCGAGCAGGTGAAGCCTGCCTGAGGCCGGGTGCAGAATGCGATCCACGCATGGCGTGGATCGATGGGCCAAGTGGCGCCGGGTGGATACGCCCGGCGCTGCATGGCGCTACGTCTTGATGCGGGTCAGCTTCCCCGGCGTCCAACGCAGCGTCCAGGTGTAGTTTCCGTCCGGCGGACAGACGTGGCGGAAATCGCGGGGAATTTCGCAGACCGTTGCGCCTGCGGTAACGGTGAAGGCAACGATGATCCGGTTGCCTTCGATTCGGATCGACTGCACCGCGCCCGGAATCTGGATGCCGGCATCATCGCCATAGCCATACCTGCGGATGGCGGCATAGTCCTCTGCCTCCACCGGCGACAGGCTCTTCGGGTTCTCCTGGCCACGCGGATCGTTCGCTGTCAGCGCCGTCATCACCGCCACCACATTGCTCTGCGCGAAGCTGCCGCCGGTGTAGGTGGACGTGTAGAAATACACGACCTCGGCACGGCCATCGCCATCGAGATCGGCAACAGCGGTCCACACCGGACGGAACTCGGATTCAATGTCATCGCCGGGAATCAGCCGCAGATTGGCTTCGGCGGCCCGATACGCCTGTACCAGGCTGGGCGGCGCCACCATCCGCTTGGACGCGGCCGGCGCGGCCATCGCCGTCAGGCTGGACAGCGCCAGCGCAGCAAGCGCCAGGCAGGTCGAAGTGGAGCGGAACATCGCAGGTCCGTGCATGTCATCCTCCTTGGGTGTGCGGCCAGTCTAACCACAGCCAAGGCATCCCCGCATGGCGTGGATCTAGCGCGGGGTGTTCGATTCCATTGCACGCATCACGATGGGCTTGGCCCAGCCGGGCGTGTGCAGCAGGTCGGCTACGGCAATCGGGTACTGCAGTTCGCCTGCAGCCATGGCCAATACCGGCAGCGGCACCACGCAACCCTGCGCGTCGGCCGGTGCGCTGTTGTCGTAGACGTGCAACTCGGCCAGGTGCGGCAGCAGCTCCAGCAGGTTCGCGCGCGCGGAATCGAAACGCGCGCGGATCTTCTCGACTGGAATGTCATGGCCACCGGCGGCCACCCGCGCAGCAACACGGGCGATATGCAGCTCAACATCGGCCAGCCCACAGAACCAGATCGCCACCTGATGCCGTTCGCAGGCCTCACGCAGCAGGCGCGGAATGGTGTTGCCGCCGAGCGTCGTCTCGAAGGCGAAGTCGGTGCCATCGGCCATGGTCTGGCGCAGGCGGCGGGTGCCTTCCTGCCATGCCTCGGCGTTGGCCTCCGGCAGCGACCAGCCGGCGTCGACCAGGCGACGGGTGAACGCGTCCGGGTTGAACCAGCTCAGCCCTTCGGCGTCCAGCCAGGTGCCCAGCAGCGAACTCTTGCCGGCGCCATTGACACCGGCCAGCGCCAGGATGCGTCCCATCGATCAGAGCGGGCGGCCGAGGGTGACCTTGCGGCCGCGCCGGATCGGCTGGCCCAGCACCTTGCCCAGCCCTTCACCGCGCTGCAGCCCGGCCAGGGTCTGGTCGAACTCGTTGCGCAGGCGCTGCAGTTCCTCGTTGCGCTCACCGGCATCGCCGCCAGCGGCCTTGGCCAGCAGTTCCTGGTAGGTGCGGATGTCCACGATCACCGCTTCCGGGTGATTGTGGTTGGTGATGACCAGCGCCTGCTTTTCGCGCACGGTGCGCATCAGGCTCGGCCAGCCGCGGGTCTTCACCGACGAGGCCGGGGCCTTTTCGAGGCCAGGCAGATCCAGCGGCAGGGTCATGGCACGGCTCCAGGCGGGGCGGATGGGAACCACTATACCCAATTTGGCCAAATTGGAGATAAATGCCCTTTTACCCAGGCAGCCCGGTGTCCGGGGCGTCGGTCTGCAGCAGGCTGTCGCGATCGCGCAGCGGGAAGCGGATCCAGGCATCCAGGCCTTGCGGGGTAAAGCGCAGCTCGCCGCTGCCGGCCAGTTCATAGGGCACCCGCTGCTCGATCAGGACCCGGCCCAGGCCACGCTGGCGTGGCATCTCCCACCCCTCCACCTCGGCATGGCGCTCGCACCAGTGCAGGCCCAGCCACGGCTGCCCGTCCTGCACCTGCAGGTGCCAGCAGACATCAACCCGCCCGTCCTCGTGGGCCAACGCGCCGTGCCGGAGCGCATTGGCGGCCAGCTCATGGATGGCCAGCGACAGTACTTCGGCCGCCTTCGGTGGCAACAGCACATCCTCGCCCTGCAGGTGACAGGCGGCGGCCGCCGGTGCCTGCGCCGCGATCTCCTCCTCGAGCATGCCGCGCAGGCAGACCCCTACATTGGCGCCGCGGGTCAACAGGCTCTGCGTGCGCGCCAGTGACATCAGCCGCGCGCACAGGCGCTCGGCATACTCGTCCACGCTGCCGACCGATACGCGGGTCCGCCAGGCAATGGCATGGATGGTCGACATGATGTTGCGCACCCGATGCTGCAGTTCGGCCAGCAGCACCGACTGGCGCTCGGTGGCACGCTTGAGATCGTCGATGTCCACTGCGATCGCGAACACGCCACTCACCGCGCCATCGGCATCACGCAGCGGTGCGGCGGCGACGCGTGTCCAGCGCGCGCGCCCGTCGTCATGGATGAACTGGAACTCCAGGCCCGGGACCATCGTCTCCCCCCGCAGGGCGCGGGCGATGGCGAAATCGTGGGGTTCGATGCGCGAGCCATCGGGATGCACCCCCTGCCACCGATAGTGGTTGGGGCGATCCGTGGAGGGCACCTTGCCGGTGGGAAGATAGGTCCGCATCTGGTCGTTGGACAGCTGCAGGTTGCCGTCGGCGTCGACAATGCAGACACCCACCGGCAGCACCTTGAAGGCCAGCGCCAACCGGCGGTCGCTCTCACGGCGCTTCTGTTCCTCGCGTTCGCGGGCCGCCTGCGCGACGTGCGCAGCGGTCGTTTCGAACATGGTCACCAGCACGCCGTTGATGCACCCGTCCTCTCCGCGTATGGGGCTGTAGGTGATGGTGAACCAGACATCCTCCAAGCGCCCACGCCGCGCCAGCGGATAGAGCTTGTCCTCATAGGTGATGGTCTCGCCCTGCCACACACGCTGGTAGATCGGGCCATTGATGTGCCAGACCTCGGGCCAGCACTCGCGCGTCGGCTGGCCCAGTCCGCCAGGATGCTTGTCAGCCAGGATCTCGGCATAGCCATCGTTGTAGAGCTGCACCAGCTGCTCGCCCCACAGCACAATCATCGGGAAGCCGTGCGCAAGCATCAGGTCGACGGTGGCGCGCAGGTGCGGCGGCCATTGCTCGATCGCACCCAATGGCGTGCCTGACCAGTCGTGCCGGGCAATGCGGGCGGCCATGCCGTCATGGCGCGCATGGGCCTGCAGCGACGGCGGCATGCCTGCCGGGCGCTCAACGGCCCGGAGGCCTTCGGTGCGGCGCGACATGCCGCGCAATCAGGCGATGCCCGCAGGGGCCTGCGGCGTCGCCACCAGTCCTGCCAGCTGCTGGACCAGGGCCTCGATGTGATAGGGCTTGGTGCAGCGAGGCGCATCCGCGAAGCGGCTGGGCAGGTTGTCATCGTAGCCAGAGGTCAGCATGAACGGCGTACCCGCTTCGGCCAGCCGGTCGGCCAGCGGATACACCTGTTCACCGCCCAGGTTGATGTCCAGCAGGGCCACATCGATGGGGTTGTCATCCAGCAGCCGGCCGAGTGCCTGCAGGTCCCCGGCCGGTCCCACCACCTGCGCGCCCTTCAGCTCCAGGTAGTCCACCAGGAACATCGCGATGGCGAATTCATCTTCCGCCACCAGTACTCTCAACCCTTTCAGGCCTTCTGGTTTGTTGCCCGCTTCCAGCACGACCGGCGCTCCTCGATACACGCGGCCCACCTCCGCCGCAACGGTCGTAGGATGCGCGAACCGGGCTACAAGGGCGCGTGATGATCGATGAAGATCGCAGCCGCGGCGCATTCACTCCGGCATTGCAGCTTCCATGCCGAGCTGCGCTCGGAACGTGACGAGGATGGCCGTTTCCACGTGCACCGCGTGCTGCATGCCAGCGCTGGAAGTGGCGGAGAAGACCCTGGTGATGCGCGAGGGTGCACGCATCACCAGTGAGCACGGGGGTGCTGCGTAACCCCATCCACGCATGGCGTGGATCTACTGTAGAGCCAAACCCATGCCCGGCTCTGCAAAAGGCTCAGCGCCGTGAATGCAGTACGGTGCGCTGGCGCATCGCGTTGAATTCCTGCTCTACCTGCTGGATATCCTCGGCCTGGAACCCGGCCGCGTCCAGCAGTTCGTCGGCGGCGGCGGCGGCCAGCGGATCATCGTCACGCTGGCGCCAGCAGCGCGCTGGCAGGAAATACCCCACTTCGCTGCGCCCGCGCATGATCACCACCGGCCGGCCTGCGTACAGCAGGAACTCCGCCAGGTGCTGGCGCAGCCCCTCCACCGAGACATAGGCCGGGCCGATGCCCAGCGATCGGCTGGACGGTTCGGAACTCTCGAACAGCTTGCGACGGCTCATCCACTCCTCCTTATGTGCAGCGTGTGGTCTCCTTTCCTTAGACGGGCGCATCGCTGCGCCCCCGCCACGCACTACGTGATCCACATCACGCCGTCACTCAGAACCCGGTATTGAACTCCAGCTGGAACACATCGATCGACAGTGGGGCACCGGACACTTCCTTGGCCGCCATCCACTTGCCGCTGATCCAGCTGCGCGCGTCCAGCGCGTAGGCGCCGCCCACGTAGTAGCCGCGGGCATTGGTGCCTCCGAGGTGGAAGTTCGGGTCGTTGTAGGCGTCCGGCAGCGCATCGGCCTCGATGCGCTTGTAGCCCAGCAGCGCCTGCCACTGGCCCTTCTCCTTCAGGTCGGTGGCACCGAAGGTGGCCTGCACCATCCAGGCGGTGTCGCCGCTGCGGAAGGTGTCGATGCTGGCGGTACCACCGGCGCCGTAGTTGTTGACGATGCCGTTGTTGGCGCGGCTGAGCATCGCCTGCTTGTCGTAGGCCAGGTTGCGGATGTAGTCGCCGTCCAGGCGCAGGCCGATGCCCTGGGCCAGCTGCGTATCCCAGCGCAGGTTCAGCGTGGCCAGGCGGAATGCCGAGGCCAGGCCGACGTACTGCGGGGTGGGCGTGTTGGCTGGATCCAGCGGGTTGCGTGCGATGTCGCGGATCAGCATCAGGGTGTTGCCCTTCTGCATGAAGGCCGGGCGCGACCAGTCGGTATCGCAGCCGACCGCGCCTGCGTACAGCGCGCACGGCGAGGACAGGCGGCCGCTGATGTTCTTGAAATCGTAGTAGCCCAGCGCCGCGCGCAGCGCGTTGTCGTCGGTGAAGCGCCAGTTCACGCCCACCTGCGCACCGGACAGCCACTTGTTCTCGTTCGGGGTCTTGACCCGGCTCTGGCTGGGCGCGCTGTCGGAGGTGTACTCCAGCGGTACCACTGCCAGGTTGGCGAACAGGCCGAGGTCACCGCCGTCGGAATCGTACTGCAGGTTGGCGGCCAGGCCGTCGAAGTTCAGGTCGTTGGAGAACAGCGTATCGCTGGTCCAGAACGGATTGCCGAAGCGGCCGCCGCGCACCGTCACCCAATCGGCCGGACTGTAGGCCAGCCAGGCCTGGTCCAGCCACACGTCCTTCTTGCTCAGGCCACCGCCCAGCTGCTCGGTGGTCGACACCGGGCCATTGCTGCTGCCGCTGGCCAGGCGCACGCCAGCCGTGGTGTGCTGGCCGATGGTCGCCTCGATGCCGAGGCGGGCGCGGATGCGCCACAGGTTGCGGCGGTCCTGGCGGGTGTTCAGCAGCGGTGGCAGCTGCAGGTTGGTGTTGGTATTGGTGTCGAAGCCGTTGCCGGAATTGATCGACGACCAGTTGCTGACGATGTCGCTGTTGCGTTCGGAGAAGAAGCGCGACTCGCTGCGCACGCGCATGTCACCGGTGACCTTGATGCGTTTGGTCCACTCAGCCACTTCGTTCGGCGCCGCCCAGCCCTCGGACCTGGCCTGCGTCATCACCTCCTGGCGCACTTCGTCACGAATGCCGTCGCGCACGCTCTGCGGTACGTACGGCACGCGCACGTCACCGGCCTCCAGGGCCACGCCACCACTGGCGGCCGGTGTCCCGGCGGCTGCGGTGTGCTGCAACGCTGCTGCTTCGGCCTGCGCCTGCACCAGCAATGCCTGGCCGTCTTCGGGTTTCAGTGCACCGCTGGCGATCAACCCCTTGATCAGCTTGACCATGGTGGTTTCGGCGGCCATCGCGCCGGCCGGGGCGGCCAGGCTGAGCAGCACGGCGCAGCACAGCAGCGCCCGTCGGGCCGGCGGCGGGCGGCGGGAATCGGTTCGTGCGCGGACGTGGTCGTTCATCACGGTTCTCATCGAATGAAGGGAAATCATGGAGGTCGGGAATCAGGCCCCGGGCCGGCGGCCCTGGATCAGGACGCGGGCGGGGAAATCAAGCGACGGCGGCGGTGCCTGGTCGACCTTGCCGATGCGACGCAGTGCATCGAGCACGGCCGCGTCGGCCTCCTCGTTGCCACTGCCACGCACCAGCTCGACCTTTTCCAGGCGACCATCGCTGGCCAGCCACACATTCACCTGCAACTGGAACGCCAGGCGCTTGACCTTGTCGTCGCGCGAGATCGCCTGCTGCATCAGGTAGCCGAGGTAGCGCCCATAGGTGGCGTTGCCGGCACCGCCACGACCGACACCGGACGAACCGCCACCACTGCCGGACTGGATGCCGAAGTTGTCGCCACCGGCCTGCGCGTCGGCGTTCATCGTCACCGGATCGCTGTTGTCCGGGGTCGGCGTCGGCTCTTCGGCCGGCGTCGGCTGATCCAGCGGCTCCGGTTCGGGCATCGTCTCTTCCGGCGGCGTTTCCGGTTCCGGCGGTTCTTCCGGTGGCGGCGGGGGTGGCGGAGGCGGTGGCGGCAACGCCAGCATCGGCGGCTGCACCACCGGCCGGCGGGTGCTGGCGGTGTCCTTGAACAACAGCCACCACAGCGCGACGCCAAGCACCAGCAACGCGACCAGCACCAGCGCGACGGTCACCAGCAACGGGCGACCACGCATGCCGGGCTCCGGCCGGGGGGGTTGATGGGCGGTCATGCCTCAGCCCTGCGCCTTGCCGGTGACCAGGCCCACCTGGGCCAGCTCCAGGCGCCGCAGCAGGTCCAGCACCTCGACCACCCGGGCGTACTGCACTTGCGCGTCACCGCGCACGATCACCGGGAAATCCGGCGTGGTCGCGCGCTCGGTGCGCAGGCGGTCTTCCAGCTCGGCCATCGTCACCGGGTAGGCATCCAGGAACACCTGGCCACTGGGGTCGATGGTGATCGCCTTGGTCTTCGGCTTCTCCAGTGCCACGCTGTTGCTGGCCTTCGGCAGGTTGACCTCGATGCCGGGGATGGAGGCGTTGCTGGTCAGGATGAAGATCACCAGCACCACCAGCAGCACGTCGACGAAGGGCGTCACGTTGATGCCCTTCTCGCGCTTCTTGATGCCGAACTTCGCCTTCTGGCCCATGGCGCGCTCCTCAGCCCTGGACCGCGGCCGGGCCGCGCCCGTCCTGCTCTTCGGCCAGGCGCGCGGCGAACTCGTCGATGAACACCGCCATGTCCGCACCGATCGCTTCGGCACGCGCGCCCAGGTAGTTGTAGCCGAACAGTGCAGGGATCGCGACGCCGAGGCCAGCCGCCGTACACAGCAACGCTGCGGCCATGCCGGGTGCCACCGAGTTGATGTCGACCGCGCCAGCCATCGCCGCCACCACGAACACCAGCATGATGCCGATCACGGTGCCGAACAGGCCCACATACGGGGCCCCCTCGATGGTGGTCGACAGCCAGTTCATGCGCCGTGCCATCGCCTCCTGCTCACGCACCATCACCGCATCCATCGAGGCACGGATCGCCGCGATGGTGGCACCACTGAGGTAACCGCTGTTGCCATCGCGCTGGTGGCGCTGCTGCATTTCATCGATGGCCACCTGGTAGATGCGCCACAACGAGCCATCGTGCATCGCGGCCGGCGCCTTGCCCTGGCGGTCCATGTCGGACAGGGTGCGCAGCGGCACGCCGGACAGCTTGCCGAAGCTCTCGGTGAACACCGCATTGGCCTTGCTGGTACGGCCGAAGTGCCGCCCCTTGGCGATCATGATCGCCCACGACAGCAGCATCATCAGGCCGAGGATCGCGACCACCACCCAGGCATCGAACGGCATCGCCTTGAGGATGAAGGCGAAGTGGCTCTGACCGGCGGACTGCTCGTCCGCGCCGTAGCTGATCAGCCGCGAATCGGCACCCTGTGCGGTGGCATCGGCCAGCAGCAGCGCGGCCGGCCGTGCCACGCGCGAGACGCGCAGTTCATCCAGCGCACCTTCGAAGTTGGCCAGTGGCTGCACCGCCCCCGGCGCATCGGCACCCACCACCGGAGCCGTGCCCAGCGCCGGCAGCGCACCGCTCAGCTGGGCAACGACGCGCCCGTTGAGGTACAGCTGCAACGCGCCCTTCTCTGCCGTCAGTGCAACGTGTGCCCACTGTCCTTCCGGAACCGGCTGCGCGGGCGTGCTGCGCTGGCCATTGAGCTGCACGAACGGCACGCGGTTCTCGATGCCCAGCACCAGCTCGGATGCGCCGTCGCGACGCGCATAGATCGCCTGCGCCGCAGTGTTGCCGCCCGGCTTGATCCAGGCTGAAACGGTGAGCGGCGCGCCCGCTTCCTGAGCCAGCGATGCGCTGGCCGGCAGCGGCAGCGGACCGGCGCCCAGCTGCACGCCACGGCCGATCACCGAGCCTTCCGACGGCGGCACCACCGCACCGGCATTGTTGCCATAGGCGGTGGTGTCGCGTGCCGGCGCATTGGCCTCGGCAAAGTGGTAGACCAGCGTGTAGTCCGGATCGAACACCTGCTGGCCGTTGCCGCTGGCCGGTGCCTTCTCATTGCCGTAGTACATCCAGATCGTCTGCGGCGCGGCAGCGCTGACTGCCGGTACGTCGACCCAGACCAGGGCCAGGCCCATCCTGGGATCGAACTGTTCGATCTGGTGGGCCAGCACGGTACGGCCATCACCCGAGACGAAGCGCAGGTCGTTGCCCGCATCCTGGGTTCCGTCGAAGCCGAAGTTGCCGGTATGCAGGCGCAGCAGCAGCGGCGTGCGGCCCGGGTCACCGGCCAGGCCCGCGCCCTGCGGGCCGGCGTCGATGGTGATCGGCTTGCGGTACTTCCATTCGGCCTGCCACCAATTGGCATCGGCCGCAGCCACCGGCAGCGCAACCAGCGCGGCCAGCAGCAACAACACTCGGGAAAGCAAACGGTCCATGCGAAGGGTCTCCGGAGAACGCATGTTCAAGGGAAGGGTCAGTAACTGGTGCTGATGTTGAAATGCAGGCGCGGGTCGTCCTTGCGCGTGACCGGGCCATCGGCATACGGCCAGGCGTAGTCCAGGCGCAGTTGCAGGTGTTGACCCAGGCGCAGCTGCGCGCCCAGGCCGACCGAGGCCAGGTTGTACTTGTCGCGCTGTTCGGGCAGCGGCTGGCGCAGGCGCAGATAGGCCGCGTCGGCAAAGCTGTAGACGCGCAGGTCGGTGCCGCGCCACAGTGACCACGCAGGCGTGCGCCATTCCAGACTGGCCAGGCCGCCGTAGTCGCCGATCGCCTCGGCCGACAGGTAGCCGCGCACGGTGTACATTCCACCTGCGGCGAACTGCTCGGCCGACACCAGTGGCGCATCGGTTACCTGCAGCGAGCCGCGCGCATACCATTGCCAGTCGCTGCCGAAGGTATGCGTGTTAGCCACGTCGGCCTTGAACGCCACGAAACTCGGGTCGGCCCAGTAGCGCTTCTGCCCGAACGCGGTGGCGTCACTGCCGTAGCCGAACAAGCGACGCGTACCGGCCACCAGCTGGGTGTTGATGCTCAACTGATCCTGCTCGCCCTGGCGTACACCGACAAACGCCAGAGTGATCGGCGCGTACCTCAGCGGCGTCTTCAGGCTCTCCTTGCCCATCTGCGTGTCTTCCTCGGTGTCCTTGAAATCCACGCCGAGGCTGAGCTGGCGCCACCACTGGCTACTGCCCGGCAGGCGATAGTTGAGCTTGAGGCCGATCGAATGGCCGTTGCCGATCACATTGGTACCGGTGCCGGTACCGACCTGCCCACCTGCATTCAACACGCGGCTGTCGGATCTGTGGCCGGAGGCTTCCAGGCTCCACGGCGTACCTTCGAACGGCATCGTGTACGAGGCCGAGAACACCTTGGCCTGCTTCGTGTCTTCCGGCGCCAGATACACGCCGAGGTTGGCGCTGTGCCCACGCTTCCACAGGTTGTCGTAGGCCAGCGATGCACTCAGGCGCAGCTTCTCGGTGTCGGCGCTATGGTCGTTGTTGAGTGACGCACTGGCACGCCACGGCGACTTCTCCTCGACCTGCAGGTCCACATCCATCGTGCCCGGCACCTGGCCTTCGCGCACCAGTGGCATCACCTGGCGACGTCCGCCTTCGTTCAGTGCGGTCAGTTCCTTCTGGGCCTGGTCAAAGTCAGGCACCTTGCCCTCGGCCAGCGCCGGTACACGTTCCCGGATGCGTTCGGGCGACTCGTGGCGGGTGCCGACCACGCGCAGCTGGCCGATCGGCGTCTGCTGCACCTTCAGCAGCACCACGCCCCCACTGACCTGCTGCTCGGGTAGCTCGACGTAGACCGACTGGTAGCCGGCCTGCTGATAGAGCGCGTGGACCGCATCGCGCGCCTTCTCGACATCGGCCAGGGTCTTGCCCGGGCCGAGGAACGGTTCCACCGCACGTTCAATCTGCCGCGGATCGAGCACCGTGTTGCCGCGCACGACGTATTCGTTGATGTTCACGCTGGGCGCGGGTGCTGCCTCCTGCGCGAACAGCGGCAGCGGCATCGCGGCCAGGGCCAGCACCAGCGGATGCAGGCGCAGCGGAAGGCGAACGGCTCGGCACGGAACAGGATTCATCGAAGGCATCGCGTCGTATCGAAGGGAGGGGCCAGGGAGCGGCGCGTGGATCTACCAACAGGACGTGTACATCGCGTCAAAGCCGCCAACAGTTTTGTGACAGCACTGTCATCTTTTGAAAGCGCCGCAACGCACGCAGGCGGACCCTGCCTTGGCCACCCGTCTTCATTGCAGGACATCGATTGCTGCGGGAGATTCGAGATGTGTGAATCGTTGATGCCGGACCTGCGCGCTGCCCTCGCCCTCGCCCTGCTGCTGGCGCTGCCATCGGGTCGCGCCGACGAAGCGAAGAAGCAGGAAGAAGCTGCGCCCTGCATCGAAGTACTGGTCAACGGCGAGCGGATTCCGGCCTGGGACTGTCTGCAACGCAAGCTGGCGCCTGCGACAAGGCCGGCGAAGTCGGCGGCGCTCCCCGAAGCCGAACGCCTGATGCAGCAGCCCGGCAACCAGCTGATGCAGTACAACCTGGAAGGCACGCGGCAGCGCATGGGCGATGCGTTCGGTCGCTCGGTGGTGCCGCAGCGACCTGCGCGCTGAGCCAGCGCCTTTGTAGAGCCGAGCCCATGCTCGGCTGTCTTTGCATTCATCGGCGATGCCGCGCAGGAGCAGCCGAGCGCGGCCTCGGCTCTACAAGTCAGCCGGCACGATGCCATCAGTTGGCACTGGTGGCAGCGCGGGCACTGGCAGGCTGCGCGATTGACCGGCCTGGTTCAGTTCCACTGCGCTGGCATTGATGCTGGCCAGCACCGTACAGGGCCCCAGCCGCTGGCCGGGTGCGTACGCTTCGGCAGGACGCCCATCCACCGAAAGCAGCGCCAGCGGCGCGTGGTCGCCGGCCATCACACCCAGCACGACCACCTCGGTCTGCACCGCGCCCGGGGACAGCAGCCGCACCAGCGGCAGGCTTGCCACCGCATCGAACATCGGCCGCACCGCCGCCTCGGTCTTCGCCTCGCTGGCCACGGCCGCCGGCGCCACCGCAGACAGAGTGATGCTCCAATAGGCGACTACGGCCAGCAGCAGCGCCGCCGCCAGCAGGGTCAACATGCGATTGCGATCCCAGCGCCTGCCGTCCATGTTCCGCACCATCGCCACGTTCATGTCTGCCCACGCTAGCAGGTGCGGCTGACGCTTTTGTTTCATCATGCGGGCCTACGCTGGCAGGCATCGACCCGGACAGAAGGCAACGTCGATGCAGCGCGTGCCGCGTGGTTTCACCCTGCTGGAACTGATGGTGGTGCTGGTGATCATCGGTATCTGCACGGCGGGTATCGGGCTGGGCCTGGGCAGCCTGCTCGACCCGGGCCGGCAGCTGCGACAGGAAGCCGAACAGTTGGCGCAGCGCCTGCAGGTGGCGCGCGACGAGGCCCGCATCGATGGCCGCCCCCTGCGCTGGCAGGCCGACGCCGTCGGCTACCGCTTCAGCCGCCGCGAAGGCACCCGTTGGGTGGATGTGCAGCGCGACGACCTGCTGCGCCCACAACCATGGCAGCTGGCGGGCATCGCGGTGCAGCCGACCACGCCGATTGAACTGAGCCCCGAATGGATTGGCGTGGCGTGGGAGTTGACGCTGTCGTTGCAGGGCCGCCAGCTGCGTCTTCGTGATGATGGCAGCGGACAGTTGCAGGTCGTGCAGTGAAGCGGAACAGGCACGGGTTCACCCTGATCGAAGTGCTGATCGCATTGGCGATCGTTTCAATCGCACTGGCGGCGGTGATGCGTTCGGTGGCGGTGGCTACCGACGATCAATCGCGCCTGCGCGACCGTCGGCTGGCACTGATGTGCGCGCAGGACCGCTGGCAGGAGCTGCGCCTGGCTGGGCAGCCGCCGCAGGATGCACGGCAGCGCTGCGTGCAGGGGCGCAGCACGTTCCTGGTGCTGCAACATCTCGGCACCGGCAGCGACAGCCAGCCGCAACTGGAACTGAGCGTGGTGGCCGAAGATGCACCGCAGCAGTCCCTGGCGCGGATGCAGCTGCCATGGACCACCATGCAATGAAGCGGGTCGCGCGTGGCTTCACCCTGATCGAAGTGATGATCGCGATCACCATCATGGGTGTGCTGGCGCTGATCTGCTGGCGTGCGCTGGACAGCGTGGCCAGCAGCGACCAGCGCCTGCGCCGGGCCGATGCCGAAACCACGACGGCGCTGCGCATCCTGCAGCAGTTCCAGCGCGATATCGAGATGCGTGCCGACGACGCGCTGATGAATGGTGCAGTGCGTCCGGCCGATCAACCGCAGCGGCTGCTGCCTCCGTCCCTGGTAAGCGAACGGCACCCGGATGGCAGCTTCGCGCTGGAGATCACCCGCAGTGTCGGCAGTGATGGACTACGCTGGCAGCGGGTGCGCTGGTGGCGGCAGGGCAATACGCTGTGGCGGGCCAGTGGCGCGGCGACGGATCGATACCCCCTGCCCGCGCCTGAGCCGTCGAAAGGCATTGCGGTGGCCAGGGATGTGCAGCGGTTCGAGGTACGCGCCTGGCAGCCGGGCGCGGGGTGGGCGCTGTTGCCGAGCGAAGGCGAGGTGCTGCCGGCCACCGGGCTGGAACTGCGGTTGGGCCTGCGCGATGGGCGTGGGCCGCTGAGCTACCGGCGGGTGCTGGAGCTTTAGGATTCCTCCCAGGCAAAGCATCCACGCATGGCGTGGATCTACTGCCGAGCGGCTTCTACTGCCCGGCCTGCTTTGGTGGGTGCCGACCTTGGTCGGCACTGATGCTGGCCCAGCCATCCACGCATGGCGTGGATCTACTGCCGAGCGGCTTCTACTGCCCGGCCTGCCCTGGTGGGTGCCGACCGTTGGTCGGCACTGATGCTGGCCCAGCCATCCACGCATGGCGTGGATCTACTGCCGAGCCTGCCGCCGGGTGCCATCCTGCGCCCGGCGGCGCCGTGTCGGTGGTCCTCACCGCCGATGGCCGCTCCCTGCCCTCCGTGCCGTCCTGGCTGGGGCCGCCACCATTCCCTGGCGGCTGGCCCGATGCCGTCCGTTCTTCCTGGTCAGTCCCATCCACGCATGGCGTGGATCTACTGCCGGCCGCGATCGTGCCGATCAGGGTCGGCACCTAGCGGCGCTGCGTGCCGTCGTCGCGGCTGGCCTGCGGGAACTGGAATGCGCTGTCGGCGTCGTAGCCGCTGTTGGCGGTAGTGCCACGGGCCGGCGGCGCTACGCTGCTGGTGCCGCTGCCGAAGCCCAGAATCTGCACGCTGATCACTGACGGCTGGTTGCGCCGTGCGTCGTCCTGGCTCTTGCGCATCACGTCCTGTGCCGCCTGGCTGGCGCTGTTGGCTGCCGCACTGGCCGCGGCCAGCGCATTGACGTTGACCGATGCCAGCACCGGCAGACCCTTGCTCTCGCCCTGCACCTGGATGTTGGCCGCGTTGAGCACCTGCAGCGCGGCCAGATTGATGTTGCCGGAGACGCGTATACCGGCCTCGCCCGCATCGATGGTGCCCAGCGGTGCGATCAGATCGACGTCGCCCGGCGGCACTTCGGCGATGGGGTTCAAGGTCGCGATGCCAGCACCGCTGGCCGGGGCCTGCGGCGACAGGATCACATTGCCCCAACCGTCATAGACGCGGCGCGGTGGCGTGTACAGCAGGGTCGTGCGCGAACCACGACCGGCATTGATGTCACCCTGCTCCGACCACGCCAGGATGTCGCCGCCGAACGTGGTCATCACCCGCGACAGGCCCAGCAGCACGCTGTCCTGGCCGAACAGCCGGATATCGCCCTGCCCTTGGGTCACCAGTCCGGCACTGGCCGGGGGCACCACGCCCTGCACACCGATCACGATCTGCCCACCCGGCGCCATCAGCTCGATGTTGCCACCCGCTTCGGTGCGCACGCCGGAGCCGCCGTACATCACGATGTCGCCGGTACGGTCGATCGTCGCGCCGGTCGCAGCCTTGTCTGGCATCAGCGTAGCGATGGCCTCTCGCCCACGCAGGTAGGAGCCGAAGCGGGGTCCTTCTGCATCGGTATATTCCCGTCCACCTTCGCGCAGCTCGGCGTAATAGATCTGGCGCAGGAAGATGTGCTGCTGTTCCTGCGGCAGCGCATCGAAGGCAGCCAGCGCCCCGTCGCCGTCGGCAGCCACGCCGAAGCGCTGCTGCAGCCACTGCTTCAGTTCCTGGTCGTAGACCTTGACTGCCTTGCCCGGCTGCGACGCAAGCGATTGCGCGGGATCGGCAAGGTTGACGGGGTCCAGATAGCGGGCACGCAGGGCCGCGAAATCGATCTGCTGGTTGCCGGCCGTCAGCGCGATGCTGGCGCCGGGACGGGTGTCGCCCTGCACGATGCCACCGAGGCTGACGATGCTGCCCGCATCCTCCTGGCGCAGCTGGCGGCCGGCACTGATCTCGGTGTTGCCGGGGCCGGCGACGGTCGCGTTCAGATGCACGACGTCGCGGCCCGCCGCTGCCACCGTGATATCGGTGGGCGCGGTGTTCAACGCGGTCATCGACACCCCGAGGATGTCCCGGCCTGCCCGCAGTTGCACGGCGCCGGCGGCCTCGAACCAGTTCAGCTGGGTGCGCTGCCCCACGTTGGGATCCAGCGTGCGCCGGGCGCCGGTGGCCAGACCGATGATGTCGCCCTGCACCGCGTAGAAACGGCTCGGCGCCAGGGCCGCAGACACGGAGGACAGCGGAGTATTCGGACCGAACGCAAACAGCGGAAGCGACGCGTCCGGCGATGCAATGTTGCCGTCGACCGACAGGTTGTGCCGCGAGCGGGTCACATTGCCGCCGGAATCCCCCAGCTGGGCCAGGAATGCGGGGTCGAAGGGTCCCGGCAGGCGCGCATCCGCGCCCGAGCGCGCGATCTGGGTCGCGCCACGTTGGGCGAAGATGCTGCCACCGGCCAGCACGTCCAACCGTCCCGTTGCCGAGGGTGCCAGCAGGATCACATCCTGCGTCCCCGGCGTGGCGCTGATCCGGTCCAGCTTGATGTCGCCCTGCGCAGCAATGGCGCTGAAGCGCGAAGGATAGAGCCAGTAATTCAGCAGATCATCACCACCACGCACATCAAGCTGGACCTGCTCGCGCCACAGATTGCTGCCGGTCACGTTATCCAGCCCGGCGAGGCCTGGCGCGAGGTCACCACCGGCACTGAACAGATCCACGGCCGTGCTGGCGGTCCACAGGGAGAACCACGTGCTGCCTGCAGCGCGCGCGCCATCATCCTGCAGCACCGCGCTGTAGTTGGCCAGCGGAACCCGGCCTGCATCGGCGACCCCGCCAAGCACCACATCGCCCCGTGCCTGCAGCTGCGCGACCGCATCGCCCAGCACCAGCACGGGTCCGCCCATTGCGCGGGCGGCGTCGGGCGCAAACAGGTCTGCGGCGCGCTGCTCACCCAGCGTCGCGTAGTTTTCCAGGGTGACGCCCATTGCACCGATGCGCCCGGCATCGAGCTGCAGGCTGCCACGCAGATTGCTGAAGGTACCGTTGAGGTCGAGATTCTGTCCCGCCCTGGAGGGATTGAGGCTGGAGATCGTCGCCTGCAGATTCGGATTCAGTGCGCCACCGATGCGCAACCGCAGGTCGCCGCCACCGGTCAGGTGCAGCTGGCCATTGCTGACGCGGCCGGTCGATCCCACCGCCGCGATGATCGCGCCCGAGCGTGGTGCGCTCAGCGAGCCCAGCGCGTCGCCGATCGGATCGCGGACGCCGGCATTGCGCCCGGCCTCAAGCGTCAGGTCGCCGCCACCCAAGGTGCCGAAGCCGGTGAAGCCGACCATCCGCGGAGAGGCGCCAGCGGCAGCGGACACGTTGGTGTAGGTACCAAAGTTCACCCACCAGCTGGTCGGCACCGGCTCCACGCCGGTGGTGCTCCCGGTTCCCTGCCGCCACAGCCAATTGCCGACCGCGGCACTGGAGTACAGCGCCCAGTCGCGCTCGCTGGTGCCCGACTCCGCGCGCGCTGTCCAGGCGTCGCCGACGATATCGCGCCCGGCTTCGACCCGCAGGTTGCCACCATGATCGGGATACCAGGCCTGGTAGCCTGCGATCGCTGCGTCATAGCTGCCCGGCACCAGGTTCGGCCCCAGCAGTGCGGTGTTCCAGGGAGCCGCTGCACGGGGCGAATTGAAGGCAGCGTCGTGGCCCCCACCCAGCGCGGTGGGAGTGCCGGCGGTGTAGACACCGAAGCCTGACTTCATCACGACGTCACCGGCAGCGAGCAGTTCCATGTCCCCCTTGCCGGTGCGCAGCACGCTCCACGCCGGCGTGCCCGCGCGCTTGCCGTAGGTGGTCACTTCGGTCTGCGTGCCGCCGCCGGCGCAGTAGGTGGGCGCGGTACTGCAGAACTCGTCTTCGGTCATGCCGAACATCGCGGCGAAGTCCTTCGCAGGGGTGCCCACGTAGGTCTCGTCACCCCAGTAATCCAGCGAGCCCTGCGCGGCCACCTGGCGGGGTGCCGGGCCGCAGTAGTCGGCCGACATCGCGCAGAACTCATCTTCGGTGAAGCCGAACATGTCGGCCAGCTCTGCGATCGGGCGGCCCGCATAGGACGTGTCGCCGATCCAGTCCAGCGATGCCCGCTCGGTCAACGCACGATCACCCACCCAGATGATCTCGGTCTTGACCGTACCGATCGAGCCCTGGTGGGTATCGGCCAGCACCACGCTGCCTTCGCTGCCCCAGCGCCGGCTGCGTGGATCGGCCGCCCCGGCATCGGCACCGGCAACCACGGTCAGGTCCCAGGAGGTGGTGCCCTCGGCCAGCATCGGCGCCAGCGCCCAGTTGCGCCCCTGGTTGCCGTTGGCATCGGCCGGCCTCAGATTCACCGGCGCGTCGCCGGGTAGCTCCACCTTGGTCAACGAGGGAATGTACGCGCCCACCTTGAGCGCGACTTCCCGTGCCAGGCGCAGCGCAACCGGCAACACCGCGCCGGCGGGCCACTCCTGTGCCGCCACCTGTACCGCACTGCGCAGGCGGAAGCCGGCTCCCAGCCGCGCACCTGCCGCCAGCACCAGCGGCTCCTGCAGCACGGTGCCCGCGGCCAGCGTCTGCCCGGAGTCGGTGGTCACTGCCGCACCCAGTACAGTACCCGCGGGCAGGCGCAGATTCTGCGAGATCACCATCGGCGCGGGCAGCACGGTACCAACCGGAAGCGTTACCGATTCGACCGGCACGTCGTAGTTCAGGCGGGTGCCGGCCTGGAACTCGGTGCCGGGCTGCAGCTTCACTCCGTCCACCGGCACCACCAGGCCGCTGCCGAAGGGGGTGTGCCCCGCGCTGCCATTGCGGCCCTCATACAGCTGCCAGCCCCCCTCATCCGGCGTGGGCGGTGGCGGTGCGAAGCCATCGTTGATGCTGCCGTAGACGTTGATGTTGCCTTCGGCCCGCAGCACCAGCGAGGCCGATTCGCCGAAGCCACGCCGCGATGGATCGGCGCGGTTGGCTTCGGGTCCGTAGCGGTAGCCGGACAGATCGATGTCGCCGGCAATGGTCAGGTCGCCGTCCGGGTTGGCGTCGCTGCGCCGCGCCACCACCTGCACGCCGGGACGAAGGCGGACATCACCCAGCGCGCGCGTGCGCTGCTGCAGGTCCGGGTTGCCCAGCGCACCATCGACCCACGCCACGCTGTGCGGATCGACCACCTGGTCCAGCCACTGCTGGGTAACCAGCTGCGCGCGGTTGCCGCGCACATCAGCGGTGCTGGCCAGGGGCGCATCGTCGTAACGACGGACACCATTGAGCTGGATGTCGGCCGCGCCATCGATGCGCAGGCCATTGGCCGCGGCAATCGCCGCGTCGTTGCTGCCCACCCGCGGCACATCGATCTTCAGCGATCCCCGCGCCATGCCGTCGTTCTGTCCAGCGCCGTCGCCGACGGCCACGCCGCTGCCGGCACGCAGGTCCAGGTGCGCCGCGCTGCCCAGACCCACGGCGCCTTCGGCGCTGCCCAGCGTGATGGTGGCCCGGTTCGGACTGTCGATGATCTTGCCATGGCTGTCCACGCGCAGGCCGGTACCGTGCGCGTCCAGCGTGCCGTCCACCTGCAACTGGTCGCGGGCGTACAGGCGGATGCTGCCGACCTGCTCGCCGCTGGCATCGATGCGGCCGGCCACGGTCAGGCTGCCCGCGTCGACACTGATGTCGACCCGGCGCGCCTTCACTTCGTCGCCGATCCGAAGATCGCCTTCACCGATCTGGAAGCTGCGGCCGCCGACGACACCGCCGGCGGTCAATCGCTGGTTGAGGCCGGCGAAGTCCTGCAGCTGGCGTGCCCGCACCACCAGTTCGCCACCGTCGTAGGGCACCAGCGTGCCGCCGGCATCGTAGCGGCCACTGGCGGCACCCTGCAGAACACCGGCCAGATCGGCTTGGCCGGCCATTGCGGTGACCGTCAGGCGCCCGCCGCGGTTGTTGCGGGCGGAAACATCGATGCGGGAGGCCGCATCGGTGCGGATGTCACCCGTGTCGGTAGACAGCAGGACATCGCCGCCCCAGCTGAACTTGTCCACGTCGTACAGCGGGACCTTGCGCCCGGCCAGATCCAGCGCGGCCCGGCTACCAAGCGTGATGCCCTCGCGCGCGTTCGCAGACAGCCGTCCTGACGCCAGCGCGATCGTGCTGTCCAGCGTGATCCGGTTGGCGTCGATGCTCAGCTCGCTGCCCAGTGCATCGCCGCCCGCCTTGCCGGTGCCCCCCTGCAGGCGGAACTCGCCGCCAGTGCGCACGCGCAGCTGCGCGGCGGGATCGGCGGTCAACAACGGGGCATCGATGCCGAGGCTGCCTCCGCTGTACTGCCAGCCCTTGTCGGCCAGATAGTCGCCGCGCTGCTGGAACACGTCCAGCGTGCCCTGCGCGGAGAACGACAGCTGCTCCGAAGCACTCAGGCTCAGCGCACTGAATCCGAGCACCTGCCGGTTCGCAGGTACTTCAGAGCTGGGACGGCTGAATGGTGCCCGCCCGAGCTGCAGCTGGCGGGTGACGAGGTCCAGCTGCCCGGCGCCGAGCCGGTCCACCATCGGATCGGCCGGCGGCACCGACGCGTCGCTGCCCGGCGCCTGGCTCGCCGCCAATGCGCCGTCCCAGACCAGCGTGTCCACCAGGATGCGCGCACGGTCGGTCGCCGCGCCGTAGCCGCGGATGGCCTGCGCACCCAGCACAAGCGTCTGCAGGCCACTGCGGCCGGTGGCACTGTCGCGCGCGTCCAGGTCGACGCTGCCGAACAGGTTGACAGACTCCCGCGCGACCAGGCTCAGCGTGTCCAGCGCCGGCGCGCCGGTGGCATCATTGCCGCGCAGCAGTTGCTGCAGCACGGACTGGTTCATGGTCATGCCACTGGGCAGTGCCCCTGCCGCAGCGGCCTGTGCGATCGCTTCGGCACTGCCGAGGTTCAGCGCCGCCATGCTCAGGCCGAGCTGACGGGTGCCATAGCTGACCGAGTCGCGCATCTGCAGCGTGCCATCGGTCGCTACCGCGATGCTGCCATCGGAAACCAGCCGGGCCTGGCCGTCGCACGCCGCCTGGCACCCCCCGATGTCGATCGCCACCGGACCGGCCTCCACGCCCGTGGTGCCGGTGATCAGGTTCAGGCGCTGGTTGGACACCGCCAGCAGGCCGCCGGAGACCTGGTAAGGCAGCGTCGCGCTGGCACCCGCGTTGGCGGTTGCGAACGGCAGTGTATCGAGGGTCGCACCGGCCTCGACCAGCACGCCGCTGCCACCGGAGGCCGCTGCCACCAGCACTTCCGGTGCGTTCAGGGTGACGCCGGAACGGATCGCCACACTGCGCGCCTGGCCGGTCACCGCCACCTGCGAGGCCTCCTGGCTGAACTGCCCGCCGATGATCATCCGCGCAGGCAGGAAGGCATTGAGCGCGTCGTCGCTGAAGGTGGCGCCGCGATCACGGGCCTGCGATTGCGCGCTACCGTCAACGATCTCCAGTGAACCGACCGCCGGGCTCGCCAACGTGGCTGCCAGCGTGCCGCCGCGCCCATTGTCGGTGGCGGCGCCGAACCGCGCGGTGCCGGCGAAGCGGATGGCAGGCGTGTCTGCACGACCTGCACCTTCGCCCAGCGCTAGGGTCAACCCGAGCGCATCGATGGTCTGCCAGCCACGCGACTCGCCGCGGCGGTCGGCCACCGACTGCGCGAAGCTGTTGTAAGAGGTTTCGTTGTAGCCCGAGTGCCGGCGTACCACTGCGGCGGGCGTCAGCAGGATGTCGGTGAGCAACGGCGAGATTGCCGCGCCCAGCGCCGTGCGCTGCTGCCCGGACACACGCCAGGTGCCGGTGCCGGTCGCAATCGGTTGCACGATGCCAGAGGTGCCGGTAGCGCCCAGCTCCACCCGGAATGCACCGGGCTGCAGCGCATAGCTTGCCGGCATCAGCGTGTAGGTGCCGGCCGCCAGGCCGGGCACGCCAGCCGGCACGGTGATCTGCTGGCCCACCGCCGGAGCTGAGAATCCTTCTTCGCCGCTGGGGGCGAACGCCTCGGCGCGTCCCGGTACGATCGCGTACACCGGGTTGCCCGACGCACTGAACGCGTAGCGCGGATTGGCGTCGGCCAACGCCGTGCGCAGCACGTCGACGGAGCCGCCGCGCCCGGACACGAAGGCGGCACCGGTCAACTCACCACCGCCGGACATGTCCAGCAGTGCCCCCGACGCCACCTCGATCTCGTTGGCCTTCAGGGTCACCCCCATCGAGGAGATGCCGGCCGGCGCCAGCGAGCTCAGGCTGCGCGTGCCTACCCGCCAGTCGACACCATCGACGGTGCCACCATAGGGCAGCGACAGGCCGGCACCGCTGGTGGAGGTAACGCTGCCTGGCAGCAGTTCCACCCGGCTGCCGATGGTTCCGTTCTGGATCAGGCCGCCCAGCTGCAGCGTGCCCATCGGCGCCTGCACGTTGCCGCCCTGCTGCACCGTGGCGGCCACCAGGCAAAGCGTGCCCAGCGCCGATTCCGGCGCCGGCTGCGTGGCCGCACCTGTGCCGTGGATTCGCAGCACGGCAGCTGGATCGGCCCAGTAATCAGCGGTCTGCACGGTCTGCGCCGAAGCGCCGGCCACCAGTGTGCCGACCGCGCCTGCGGTGGGGTACAGGCGCGCAGCGGTGACGTCCATCGAACCGGCCGTCATCAACGCGCTGGTGTTGCCACTGCTGGCAATGCCGTTGGTCAGGCGCACGTCACTGCGGCTTTCCAGCGCCACGTGGTCGAACCCGGGCAGCCAGGTGACGTCGCGGATGTCGATCAGCGCGGCCTGCACCGCCAGCGCGTGATCGTCCGGCCCGGCCGAAGCGACCGCCGCAGTGCCCTGCAGGTTCTCGCCCGCCAGCTGGCCCCAGCGCGCCTGCGCCAGGCGGACGTAGGGCGCACTCAGCCGCAACGCCGACGACGGCCCGGCATCCACGGCCATGCCCAGGCTCGAAGTGCCCTGGCCATGGATGCGCAGGCTCTGGGCCAGGCGCAGGTCGACATCGCCAACGGCGCGGATGTCACCGAACACGGACAGGTTGTCGAAGCCGCCCGCCTGCAGCTGCTCGACCGACAACGCGGCGTGGCCATACTCCAATGCGGCCGGCAGTGGCTGCACCGGTGCGCTGTGCTGGCTGAGGGTGATCGCACGTGCCCGCAGTACCTCCTCGCTGGCGCTACGTGCATGGATGCTGCCGCCGAAGGCCAGCCCAAGCGTGCCACCGCGTGCGCCGGCACCACCGGCGGCCGCGTCCATTCCGCCCTCCAGATACAGCGCATTGGCCGAGCGCAGCACGATCTGCCCGCCGTCGCTGTCCACGCGTACACGGCCTTGGCCGTCGATATCCAGCTCGGCCGACGCCCCCCGCGCCTGCAGGCGCGCGCCGCGTTCGACCACTACGAACGCTTCCGGTGGTCGGTTGTCGACGAATGCTGCGGTCTCCCAGTCCAGCGCCCCGCCGATCTCGATGCGTCCACCCGCGCGCACCTGCCCACGCAGACGGCCGCTGGGATCGGGCAACGAGATTGCGTCTGCATCGGCATCCAGCAGCGCGCCTTCGGCGAAACGCCAGGTGCGTTCGGTGCGCTGCCCGGCGTACAGCGCATTCTGCGGACGCACATCGTCGATCACGATACGGCCGCCCTTCGCAAGCAGTGTGCCTTCAACATCGATGTTGCCTGCACCCAGCAGCGAGATCGTCTGCCCTGGATCGACCGCCACCAGCGCATCCTTGCCGACCCGCAGGTCACCGCCCACGCTGTTGCGGTCCGAACGCAGGCTGATACTCGCACCGGCGCGCTGGCTGACGCGCCCGTTCGACGGATCGGCGCTGTACAGCGGCACATCCCACGCCGCCAGTGCGGACGCCCGATCGGTTGCCATCTGCGCGTCCTGGGTCAGGCGCAGGCCTGGCAGGGCAGCGACCAGCCGCGCGCCGTCGGCCACCGCCACGCCTTGGTGGCCGTTGATGTCGTACTGTGCGAAGCCACTGCCGAACAGGCCGGGATCCAGTCGCAGCGACGCGTCCGCCGGGTCCGCATCGCCCACTCGAACGCGGCCACCGGTTCCCAGCGAGAAGGCACCACTGCCCTGTCCTCGGCCACTGAACCGGCTCCCCTCGCCCAGTTGCACCCGGCCACTGCCGTCCGTCGTAACCGTGCTGCTGTTGGCCTGCAGGCTGACGCTGCCCCCTTTGCCGATGCGGCCTTTACCGCGCAGGTCCAGCGCGGCGCCGGCCTCGACGTCCACCGTTGCCTCGGCGCCCACGACCACGTCATGACTGTTGCTCAGGCTCAGGCGGCCGCCATCCGTCCAGGCACCGCTGGCGTCGAGCGGCATCGCCAGTGACGCGTTGCTCCATTCACCGGAGAGATCGATCCGCGTGCCGCCGGCAATGGCGGTGCGGGCGCGGCCATCGTGCAGCAGCGCCGTCGGCCGCCCCTGGACATCCAGCAGGTTGCCCGCCGACAGCTGGCCGCCGGCAATGCCGATGTCGCCTGCCAGTTCCACCTCGCTGCCGGTCAGGTTGAGCTGTCCACCTGCCTGAAGCCGAAGGCTGCCGTCGATGCGGATGCGATCGGCGGTCGCCAGGTCGATCCGTCCCCACTGCTGGGCACTCAGCGCTGCGAAATCCAACCACACCGTGTCACGCCGCTCCTCGTTGACCGGAGCCAGCAGCGACCACGCCGCCTTCGCCGGAGCCTTGTCATCCAGGCGCACATCCGAGCCGAACACACCACTGCGGCCCTGGCCGTCGTAGCGCCCCAGGTACAGCTGCGCATTGCGCGCCACTGCCGTCTGCGCCTGCGCATAGCCATCCAGCGCGGCCTCCGGCCTGCGGTTCTGCTGCGCGCCCTGGAAGGTGGTCGTCTCAACCTTCCCATCCAGCACTGCGGTCGGTGCGGAGACGATCAGCCGACCTGCATCGCGGCCGACGGTGTATCCGTTATCGACACGCTGCGCCGCGAATACGATCGGATCACGGAAGGTCTCAGTGATGCCCCAGCGCTCCTGCTTTACTTCATGGCCGCTGTACAGGCCATCGAACAGCATCTCCGCCGGCGCCTCATCAAGGCGGTAGACCTGGCCGTCAACGCCGCGCACCCAGCTCTGCCGGACCACGCCGCTCTGCACATCCAGGCTGCCGCCGGCAAGGTTGATGCGTGAGCCACCGTTCGTGATCACTTCCCTGCCACCCAGCAGGACGGTGCCTCCCTGCGCAGCCCACTCGCCGATCGAGTGCCCCTGGTTGTCGAGGTAGCCACCCACCTCCAGCAGGCCGCCTGCAGCGTACCAGCGCTCCCCCTCGTAGCCCCCGGTACCGGCCGGAACGTGGACCAGCCTGCGGCGATCGACCCAGACTTCACTGCTGGTCAGCTTGCCGCTGTCGCGGTTGTCCAGGGCATCGCGCAGTTCGTTGCCCTGCACCTTGACCTGGACATTGTTGCTTTCCATCGACACCTGCACGCCCACTGCGCCGGACACGTCCACGCGCGCGGCGTCGTCTACGTAGCTGCGGGCCGCCGCATCGGCGATGATCTGGCCGCCCGTGGCAACCGTCAGCGAATCCCTGCTGAAATGGATGTTGCCACCCGAGACGATCTCCACCCGCGACTGGTCCCGGCGATCATTGTGCTGGGACAGATTGTCGAAGGTTGCCGAGCGCGCGCCAGCGCGGATCGCGTCCTGCTCTGCCGACTCCTTGATGAGGCTGTCGCGCTGCGTATCCAGCACCGTGGCCTTGCCATCGTCCTCGATCAGCACCGCCGTAGTGGCGCCATCGGCCAGCGTGACGCTGCTGCCGGCATCACTGGCCGAGGCCAGAAGATGCACGGTGCCGCGCTGTGCGAGCGTGGTGCTGGCCACGGCCACACCGGCCTGCTCGACGCTGCGCCCGGCCAGAGTCACGTCACCCTCAAGCGCGCGCAGCAGGCCGGTGTTGCGCACGCTGCCAGCCGTGCTGCCGGCGATGAAGCGCGGCGCGATCTCATTGCCCCGGGTGGTGGAGCTGGTGTTGGTGGCCGTACCCACGCCGCGCCGGATCACGAAACTGTCTCCCGCAGCGAGCTGCACCTGGCCCTTGCGCGCCTCGATATGGCCAGCATTCTCCACGCTGTGCCCGGCCAGCAGCACGTAGCCACCGCCGCGCGTCGCACTGGTCGGCTCATGGGTCGCGATGCGGGCACCCTGCTCCACCATCACCTTGCCGAATGCATCGCTGAGCGTGCTGCTGCTGGCGTCGGGGCTGTACAGGCCATTGTCGCGGAACTGCGCATCGCTGATCCGTGCTGCAGCCGCCAGCAGATTGCGTACATTGACCTGGCTGTTGTTGCCGAACACCACGCCGTTGCGGTTGGCGACGAACACCGTGCCATTGGCCTTCAGCTGGCCCAGGATCTGGCTGGGCCGCGCCTGCGGATCGTTGACGCGGTTCAGTACTGCCCAGTCAGGGTGCTGCAGGAAGTTCAGCGTTGTGTTGCCGCCGATGTTGAAGGTCTCCCAGTTCAGGATCGCCTTGTCCGCGGTCTGCTCGACCGTGACCTGCACCCGCCCGTCGCTGCCCTGCGACTGGATCGCCTCGCGCGCATTGAGCCAGCCACGGGTCAGCGGATTCTGGTCGACGCTCAGGCCGTCCTTGCCGAGGCCATCGGCAACGATGAAGCCAGCTTCGCGGCGCGCCTGCCGCGCCTGTTCCTGCAGGCGCTGCTGCAGGGCAATCGCCTGCGCCGCCGTGCCAAGATTGTCGATCGACTGCTGCAGCTTCTGCCGTGCTGCGTCCTGCTGCTGGGCCGGCAACTGGAACTGGATCGGCACGCCGTTGGGCATCCGGCCACTCTGTGCCGCGCTGCCCTGGGCCGCGCCTCGTTCGGCGAACCAGCCCGGACTGAACGCCTGCTGCGCTTGGCTGGCCGGGGCCACCATGCTCCCCAGTGCGACTGCGATGGCCCACGCCATCGGATGATTGCGGCGCATCGACGCGGCCGGACGAACAACGGACGGGAGCGGGTGCGACATCGGAACCTCATCAACCTGGTGGGCCGCGGCTGCGGCGACGATCGGGGAGACACGCGCAACGCATGCCCTGCCACTGATAGACGGTTCACGTGGCACGAAACCGACAGCGAAACACTGCGGCGGCGGCACCGTCGCGTCAAGCAGGATTCAACCGGTGCTGCGGATTACAGCGGACGACCGATGCCGGCGCAGGTGCTGGGGTTGTTCAGGCCGGCCGTGCTGCTGGCCAGCACGAAGCGGTTGCGGATCGCATCGCGCCACGCCTTGGTCAGCGGGATGAAGCCGTGGTCGGTGATCGACTTCTCATACGCGACGGTGTAGGTCGCCGGATAGTGGCGGGCCAGGAAGCCGCGCAGGCTGGTGGCGACGCTCGAATCCTTGTAGCACTGGCCGATCACCAGGTTGGTGTAGCCGGCGATCGGATAGCCAGCCGACGGGTTGCCGAACACCGGCACCCAGTTGGCGGGGTTCTCAGCATCGGTGCCGGTCGGCGGAGCGACGGTGTCCAGGGTGGCCTGCACGCTCACCTGGTCGGGCGAGAAGCCCTTGACCTTGGCGACCTTGGTCGCATCGGTCAGGCTCGGGATCACGTCCGGGCCAACGTAGCCGATACGGCCTTCAGCAGCGTAGACCGTGTTGTACAGCGAGGTGCCACCGGTGGCCGGGGCGGCCACGAGGAACGCCGGCAGGTTGCCGTTGGCATCGCGCTTGTACAGGTCGGCGAAGGTCGACTTGATGGCGAACTTGCCTCCCACCAGCTTCGAGGTTTCAGCGTTCTCAGCGGCACAGGCCGCGGTCAGGAAGCGGCTGAACATTTCACTGGTACCGCTGCTTTCCGCGCGGTACACCACCTGGATCGGGCCACTGCGGTTGGCATCGATGGTCGACCAATCGCTGATCGCACCCGAGAACACGCCGCAGATCTGCGCCACGCTCAGGTCCACCGCCGAACCGGCCTTGTTGAACGGAATGGTGACCGAGGTGGCCACCGACGGCACCTGGATCAGCGCGCCGTAGCGGTTGGCGTTGGTCGCCTGGTTGAAGTTGGTGGTGTAGTTGCTCAGCTCGGTGCTGCTCAGCACCGAATCGCTGCCGGCGAAGTGCACGGTGCCGGTGGTCGAGAACAGCGCCGAGTTGTTTTCCAGGAAGGCCTTCTTGCCGGTACCCGAACCGGTCACGGCGTAGGTGAAGTTCGCCGGCAGGATGCTGTCGGCCGAACCCTTGTAGAGGTCGGCCGGCAGCGAGGCACCGCCGCCGGTAACGGTCTGCGCCGAGGCGGCGCCCACGGTAGCGAGCAGCGCGGTGGCAACCAGCGCGGCCAGGGTCTTGTACTTGGTCATGATCTTCTCCTGAAGGGTTTACTGCGAAGGGAAACGCCAAGGGAGGAACGGTCACTACACGCCTGCTGCCGCCGAGGGCCTCCCAGCCCACTCTGCGGCGACGGGTCCATGCTGGTCCGCGCCGATGACAGGCCGCTTAAGAAACCTGTGGAAGATCGGAAAAAGGTGTGGAGGATTGTGTGGAGAATCGAAAGCGTGCCGCGCTGCGCGTTGCGCATCACTGCACCAGCTGATTCATTTCCATGATCGGCATCAGCACGGCCAGCACGATCGTCAGCACCACGCCACCCATCACCAGGATCATGGTCGGTTCCAGCAGGGCGGTCAGCGCCATCGCGCGACGCTCGATCTCGCGCGAGATGGTCTGCGCGGCGCGATCCAGCAGCGGCGCCAGCGAGCCAGTCTTCTCTCCGCTGGCCACGAGATGCACCAGGATCGGCGGATACACTTTCTGTATTTTCAATGCAGAACCCAACGCAGCGCCTTCGCGTACGCGCGCGGACACATCATCGGCGCAGCGCGCCAGCAACGCGTTGCCCAGGGTCTGCCGCGCCGCCTCCAGTGCACGGAGAAGCGGCACGCCGGCATCGAGCAGGATCGCCAGCGTCGAGGCGAAACGCGCACTGTTCACGCCCAGCACGAAGCGCCCGACCATCGGCAGCCGCAGCAGCATCGCGTCCCAGCGCAGGCGCAGTTCCGGCCGGCGCAACGCCAACCGCCATGCCACCACCAGCGCAGCGATGCCGAGCCCCACCCACATGCCCCAGCTGCGCACGAACGCGCTGGCGGCCAGCATCACCTGGGTCAGCATCGGCAGCGTCTGCCGCGCCTGCACGAATGCGGTCACCACCTGCGGCACCACGTAGCTGAGCAGGAAGATCACGATCGCCACCGATACCAGGCTGATCGCCGCCGGGTAGATGAAGGCGGTCAGTACCTTGGCCTGCAGCGCATTGCGTTCCTCGATGTAGTCGGCCAGACGCTCCATCACCCGCGCCAGATCGCCGGAATCCTCACCTGCACCCACCAGCGCCCGATAGATCGGCGGGAAGTCGCGTGGCCGCGCGGCCAGTGCCACGGTCAGGCGCTGGCCGGCGCGCACGTCGGCGCGCACAGCGGTGAGTGCCTGGGCCACGTGCGGGCGCTCGGCCTGTTCGATCACCGCACTCAATGCAGCTTCCAACGGCAGGCTGGCCGCCAGCAGGCTGGCCAGCTGGCGCGTGGCCCAGGCCAGCTCGCTGGCCGACAGGCGGCGAGCGCCCCAGCCAGTGCCTGCACTCCGCGCCGCGCTGACCTGTACGGGTGTCAACCCGCGCCCACGCAGCAGCTGGCGAGCACCGCGCGGGCTGTCGGCATCCAATTGACCTTTCTCGATGCGGCCCTGCGCGTTGGCAGCCTGGTAATCGAACAGTGCCATGCAGGCCTCAATCGTCGCCGGTGACGCGCAGGATCTCTTCCAGCGTGGTCACCCCGCTGTCGACCCAGCGCTGGCCGTCCTGCCGAAGGGTCCGCATGCCGGCCCGCCGCGCCGCCTCGCGTAGCGCAGGCTCACCCTGCCCTTCATGGATCAGTGCGCGTACCCGGTCGTCCACCACGAACAGCTCATGGATGCCCGTGCGTCCGCGATAGCCACTGTTGGCACAGGCCGTGCAGCCCACTGCGCGCCATACGGTCCGGCCTTCGCCATCCAGCTCGGCACGCCGGCACTGCGTGCACAGCCGCCGCACCAGCCGCTGCGCCAGCACACCGCGCAGCGACGAGGCCAGCAGGAACGGTTCCACGCCCATGTCGGCCAGGCGGGTCACCGCCGAGACCGCATCGTTGGTGTGCAGCGAAGCCAGCACACCGTGCCCGGTCAGCGACGACTGCACCGCGATCTGTGCGGTCTCCAGGTCACGGATCTCGCCGATCATGATGGTGTCCGGATCCTGGCGCAGGATCGCGCGCAGTGCGGTGCCGAAGCTCATGCCGATGCGCGCATTGACCTGGATCTGGCCGATGCCGGCAAAGTCGTACTCCACCGGATCTTCCACGGTGAGGATGTTGCTGGTGCTGCTGTCGAGCTGGCCCAACGCGGCGTACAGCGACGTGGTCTTGCCGCTGCCGGTCGGCCCGGTCACCAGCACGATCCCATGCGGCTGGCGGATCAATCCGGTGAACGTGGCCAAGGTGTCATCGGCCATGCCCAGGCGCTGCAGCTGCAGGCGGCCGGCATCCTTTTCCAGCAATCGCAGCACGGCGCGCTCGCCATGCCCGGTCGGTACAGTGGAAACACGGATGTCCAGCGGCCGCCCGCCCACGCGGATCGCGATGCGCCCGTCCTGCGGCAACCGCTTCTCGGCGATGTCCAGGTGGGCCATGATCTTGATGCGCGACACCAGCGCCGCGTGCAATGCGCGCCGTGGCTGCACCATGTCGCGCAGGGTGCCGTCCACCCGGTAGCGCACTACTGAATGGGTCTCGAATGGCTCGATATGCAGATCGCTGGCGCCATCGCGCGCGGCCTGTGCCAGCAGCGCATTGATCATGCGGATCACCGGTGCATCGTCCTGCGCATCCAGCAGGTCGGTGACCTCCGGCATGTCCTGCATCAGCCGGTCCAGATCGACTTCGCTTTCGGCGGCACCGACCACGGCAGCGGCATCACCGCCGTCACGGTACTGCTCACCCAACCGCTGCTGCCAGGTCGCGGCATCCAATGCCTGGAACGGAAGCGGGCCATGCCGCCGGCGCAGCTCGGCCACGGCCCACGCTGCGGTATCGTCCGTTCCCAGCAGCACCGGCTCGCCACCGGCTTCGGTCAGCATCACGCCGTGGCTGCGCACCCACGCGTACGGCAGCGGCACAACGGCGCTCACGGCCCGATCACCAGTTCCGGCGTGTAGCCCAGCCCGCGCAGCTGCTGCAATGCCGGGTCCAACTTCACCGGATCACGCGGCAGCCGCACGCGCAGGCGTTGCCCACTCTCGCCCGGCGTCGCCTCCGCGTAGGCCTGCAGGCCCAGCGCCCGCACCTGCGCCACGCCCTGGCTGGCACGGCTCGGCTCCAGCCCCTGTGCGAACTGCACCAGCTGCGCATCGCCGTCACCGGCCGGATACAACGCTGCCAGGCTGGTGTTCTGCAACGGCTGGCCGTGGCCATCGCGCGCATTGCCCTGGCCGAGTACCGACAGGTCCTGCGGTGGCAGCTGCGGCGCCGACAGCGCGGGCAAGGCCCAGCTCTGTACGGGCTGCGCGCCGGCCTGCGCATTGCGCATGTAGTCGTAGCGGTCGCGGGTCAGGCGCTGTCCTGCGGCCGGGTCGCGTACCACGTGCGGACGCAGGAACACCATCAGGTTGGTCTTGGCGCGCTTGCGCGAGTCGCTGCGGAACAAGGCACCCAGCACCGGGATCTTCCCCAGCCCCGGCACCGCATCACGGCCGTGGCTGACGCTGTCTTCCAGCAGGCCACCGAGCACCATGATCTGGCCATCGTCCAGCAGCACGCTGGTATCGAGTGCGCGCTTGTTGGTGATGATGCCGGCCGTGCTGTTCGCGCTCTGCGCGTCGATGCTGCTGACTTCCTGGTAGATGTCCAGCTTCACCGTACCGCCCTCGGAAATCTGTGGGCGCACCCGCAGCTTCAGGCCCACGTCTTCGCGCACGATGGTCTGGAAGGGGTTGTTGCTGCCGCCGCCACCGTCGGTCACGTAGCGGCCACTGACGAACGGCACGGTCTGGCCGACCATGATGCTGGCTGCCTCGTTGTCCAGCGTCATCAGGTTCGGCGTCGACAGGATGTTGGCGCCGCCCTTGCTCTGCAGCGCAGTGGCCAGCGCCTTCATGTTGAGGATCTGGCCGACACCGGGCAGATTGATGGTGCCGTCGATCACGCCGATCTTCAGGCCATCCTTGGGCAGCACGTCCAGCGTGGTACGCGCACCGGTATTGAGCCCGCTACCGCCGGTAGCGCCCCCGAAATGGGTGCCGCCAAACGTACGGCCGTTGCCCAGCATCCACTGCACGCCCAGCTCGGCCGCGTCGGTCTGGTTGACCTCCACGATCAGGCTTTCCACCAGCACCTGCGCACGGCGCTGGTCGAGCTGGTCGATCACCCGCCGAAGGTTGCGGTACACCGGCTCCGGCGCCGAAATCAGCAGGGTGTTGGTGGCCACGTCCGCCTGTACCGAAATGCCGTTCTGGCTGAAGCCGGTGCTTCCTGCATCGATCGGGTCGCCCCGGCTCGGGTCCAGCCGCTGCGATTCCAGCGCATCGCCCCCGGGCTTGGCCTGCTGCGGCTGCGACGTCTGGGTGGGCGTGGGACGGTTGGCGTCACCCGGCAGCGGGGTGATTCCTTGGTTGCTGCCCATTGCCGGTGCATCGCTCTGTCCGGCTACCACGCCACGCAGCACACCGGCCAGCTGGTTGGCCTGGGCGTTGCGCAGGTAGACCACATGCAGGTTGCCGGACTCGTCCTGGGCACGGTCCAGCTTTTCCACCAGCTGCCGCGCCAGGCGGGTGCGGCCCGGGCTGCTGGAACGCAGCAGCACGCTGTTACTGCGCGGGTCGGCCATCACCACCACCTTCTGGCCCGGCTCGGCACCCTGCGCATCCAGCAGCGGTGCGACCATTGCCGCCACGTCCACCGCAATGCCCTGCTGCAGCTTCACCACATCGGTGTCCATGCCGGCGGGCGTGTCGACGCTGGCGATCACCCGCGCGATGCGATCCAGGTTGTCGGCGTAGTCGGTGATCACCAGGGTGTTGTTGCCTGGATTGGCGGTGATCGGATTGTCCGGGCTGATCATCGGCCGCAGCACAGCCACCAGCGCCGCCGCATTCTCATAGCGCAGCGCAAAGGTGCGCGTGGCGATCTCGCCCCCTGCACCACCGCTGCCCACCCGTCCACCGAGCAACTTGGCATCGGCCTGCGGCACCACCCGGCTGACGCCGCCGTTCTCGACCACGGCGAAGCCACGCATGCGCAATGCGCCCAGCAGCAACTGGTAGGCCTGGGTACGGCTGACCGGGCCATCGGAAACCACCGTCATCTTGCCGGTCACGCGTGGGTCGACCAGGAACTGGCGCCCGGTGAAGCGCGCGGCCATGCGCAGCACGCCGCCGATGTCGGTGTCGACCAGGTTCAACTGCACCGGTTCATCGCGGGTGTCCTGCGCCAGCACGGGTGCCGGCGCGTGGCCCATGCACACGATCAGCGCCAATGCGGCACTGCAGGCAAGGCTGCGCATCGCCCTCATGGATGGGCACCCGCAGTTGCCACCATCACGATGTGTCCTGAAATCCGTGCCGCCGGCATGTTCGCATCCCCTGTGCGTGTCAATTGCAGCTGCTGCAACTCGATGGCCGGGTCGGCCAGCAGCGGCAGCAGCCAGTTCCATAGCGCATCGGCGGGTACGGCCCGTACCTGCAGGTGCCAGCGCCCGTCGCGCGCTTCGATATGCAGGCCGTCGGCCAGACCGGCAGCCTTGATCTGGTCACGCAGCCCGGCCAGGGTCGGATGCTGGCCCTGCGCCAGCTGCTGGCGCTCACGCGCGCGCAGCAGCGGCGCCAGTGCGCGGGACTGCGCCTGCAGCCGTGGCAGTTCGGCCTGCCAGTGCATGCGCTGCTTCAGCAGGGGCTCCAGCCATAACGACCACAGGCCCGCTACCAGCAGCGCCACCACCATCACCCACAGCATCAGCCGGTCGCGCGGTGGCAGGCGTTGCCAGCGCTGCTGCAGGCCCACCAGCCCCTGGCCCAGCCGCAGGGTTCGGGTCGTCACTGTCCCGCTCCGCTCACCCGCAGGCGTCCACCGGTATCGCGCGCCAGGTGCAGTCCCTGCGCCTGCATCGCTTGCTGCCAGCGCTCAAGCCGCTGTGGATCGTCGGCCAATGCCTGGGCATCGGCGTCCAGCTCCAGGTACACCTGCCCGGGTTGGTAGTGCAGGCTGTGCACCTGACCCGCCAGCTCCGGAACCGCGTGCAGCGTGCTGGCGATCTGACGTTGCAGCGCCGGCAACGGCGGCGTCGGCGGTGGAACCGCAAGGGCTCGCCTTGCCTGCAACACCGGGTCCACCACATCGGTGACCTCCGGAAAGCGTGCGCTGAACTGCCGTGCCATGCCCTGCTGCAGCGCCTCACCCTCGATCCGCCAACGCGAGACCTGCCACTGCAGGCCAAGTGCAGCCAGCAGCACCGCCGCCAGTGCCAGGCCGATCGCCAATCGCGGCGCTTGACGGCCTGCGCCGGGCAGCGGCAATGACCAACCCGGCAACGGACCACAGGCCTGCTGCTCATGTGCAACGGCGCTGGCCGGCAGGCTGTCCGGCCACGCCGGCGGTACGCTGTCGATCCATTGCACGGCCCGCACCCCGGCCTGTTGCAGGCGGGGGGCCAACGCCTGCATCACCGCGGACGCGTCACGTCCGCCATACCATTGGACAAGTCCCCGATCGCGCCCGCTGCGCACCAGCAGATGCTCGCCGCTGACCTGCAGCGTGGCGTGGCCGCGCTGCCAGGGCAACAGCAGTGGCGTCGGATACAACGCCTGCAGCTGCAGCGCACACGAGGCCAGCAGCTGCTGCACCTGCGAGATGACCTGCTGGCCGAGCCAGGCCACCGGAACCGTACCGTCTGCCGCCTGCGGACCGTGGGCCAGCGCCACGTCCTGCAGGTCATCCAGCAGCATGGCCTCAACCTCACCCTGCAACGCCGCCTGCAGGCGGCGCCCGGACAGCGGCGGCAGCTGCAGTTCCAGCAGGATCAGGTCGTTCGGGTCAAGGCAGGCATGCACTGTGGCCCGCGGATGCCGCAGACCCAGCGCGGCCAGCGTTTCGCGGCCGTGTGCCACTACCTCGTCCTTGTGCAGCTGCGCCCAGTCCACCGCGCTGTCGGCGCGCAGGTGCGCCAACGGCGGCAGGCGCACCCGAAGCTGCACCGTCATGCGCCGATCCTCGTCCACACCCGTTGTACACGTACCCCGTCGTCGCGGTACTCGCGCCAGAGCAGCGCGCGAAAATCAACCGCGCTGCCGTCAGCCTGCACCCGGCCCACGGCCAGGAACCACTCGCTATGGATACCCAGCGGAAGCACGGCCATCTGTTCGTTGCTCAGTTGGAGTCGGTTGGCGATGTCACCGCGGTTGAGCAGCCAGTGGCCGGCGTCGCGCTCAGCGAGCAGCGCCTGCAGCCTTGCCGGTTCCACCGCAGGCGCCACCGCCTGCAGGACGCTCAGGTCGCAGGTGTTGGCGTTGACCAGGGTCTGCGCCGGCAACACCACTGTGCGCCGCACCAACGCCTGCAACGCCACCGGGTCAGCGCCGACCAGCGCCTGTTCGATCAGTGATTCGCGCGGCAGCGGTGCCTGCGCCTGCACATCGCCGTCGCGCAGGCGCGCCTGGATGTGGTCCACCGCGGATGCGCAGGTGCCCTGGCCCAGCCCCTGCCCGGCGCACAACGCGACGAACGCGCCCCGCGCCTCGGGGTCCGGTCTGCCCTGTGCCAGCAGGTTGCGCAGGTTGAACATCGACTGCGCATCGACCAGTTGCAGCTGCACCGGCAATGGCGCCTGCAGTTCCAACGGGCGCGCCCAGCGCCCGCTGCGCACCGTGGTCAGCTGTTCCTTGACATCCTCACGCAGCTGCTGCGCCGCACGCTCCAGCGTCGCATCCACCGCCATGCGTACCTGTGCGCGCAACTGGTCGCCGCGAAGCGCGCGCAGCTGCGCCGACTGCCGGGTCAGCAGCGCAGTGGCAATCACGGCCACCAATGCCACCACCAGCAAGGCGACGATCACCGCCACGCCACGCTGGTGGATGCATGAAATCGAACGCGTCCGGGCTGCCATCAGCACGCCTCACAGCTGCCAGGAGCCGATGTCTGCGTTCCCGGCGTCGCCACCGGGCTTGCTGTCCGCACCCAGCGAGAACACATCGATGTCGCCATGAGTGCCTGGAACCTGGTACTGGTACGGATGGCCCCACGGATCATTCGGCAGGCGATCCAGATACGGCGTCACCGGCAACGCACCGCTGCCCTGCGGCGGCTTCACCAGCGCCTGCAGGCCCTGTTCGGCACTGGGATAGCGCCCATTGTCCAGCTTGAACAACTTCAGCGCCTGCATCAGCGCCGCGATGTCCTGGCGCGCCGCCACCACACGCGCCTGGTCCGGACGGTCCATCAGCCGCGGCACGATCAGCGCGGCAAGGATGCCGATGATCACCACCACCACCATGATCTCGATCAGGCTGAAGCCCTGCTGCCGAGCCCTGCGACCACCTGCCTGCCTTGCCATTGTTCCGCCCTCGTCATCCTGGAAGAGACCGCTGCACCATGGTCAGCGGTGCATGTGTCACTACGATAAACATCCGCCTGCGATTCGCTGCGCGGTTGCCTGTGCGGCCGCTCGTGCAGCCGGCGCGCGCGCCGCCTCGAACAGGTGAGGCGGCACGCTGGCCAGTGTTTCGTCGATGCATTCGCGCAGCAACGGATGCACGCATGCCTGCAACAGGCGCACGCACTGCGTCGGCGACCACGCGGTGCCGTGGTCGAGGCCAATGAACATCCGGTAGGCCTGGTGGTAGCGCAGGTCGTCGTACACACGCTGTGCACTGTTGAGATCACGCACGACCACCAGCAGCGCTGCACGTTGCAGCAGCCGCGCATCGGCTGCGCCAAGCGGCAGCGCGCTCATGGCCGCGTCGGGCCAGGGCCACAGCCGCAGGTCGAGGGCCTTTCGAAGTGCCGCCAGTGGATGCGCACTGCTGTCCAGTGCCGCCCAGCGTGCCGCATCCACCCAGGCGTCACTGGACAGCACCCAGACCCACGAGCGCCCGTAGCGCTGCACGTTCAGTGGCGTGTGCCGTGCCTGTTCCAGTGACTGGCTCAGGTGGCGATCCAGCTCCAGCATGCTGATCCTGCGACTGTCTTCCATCTGCGCCGCCCGTGCTCCGCGACGCGTGGTGCGTCGTACTCTGGAGAAGACGTCAGCAAGGCAGGTGAAGCGACACCGCGAATGCAACTCTGTGCACGGGGTGGCGTTTCATCGGCAACGTCATCGCAGCGTCATCCGCCTGCAGGCTTCGCGCTGCAGCCGCGGTGCGTCACCCCCACAACGGCGGGCCAGTACCGCCACGTCGCTGCGGGCAGCGAATGCGACCAGTGCATCGGTCATGTCCACGTCATCGCACCATGACGCCAGCGCGACGCGCAGTGCGGGCAGCTGCCACCCGTCCATCACCCCATGGGCGCCCGCCACGAACCAGTGCCAGAGCCGATGATGCAGCACCTGCTCATGCAGCTGCGTGAGATCGTCGATGCCATGGATGTCCGCCAACAGCAGTGCGCGTGCAAGCGCCGCAGGCGGCAGCGCCCCGGATTCGACCAAGGGCATCTCCTGCTGCTGCAGCCGCAGCAGCATCGCCAATGGGTGTGACTGCGGATTGAAGTCCAGCAGCACCGCCTGCTGCTGCCACTGCGCGTCAGACACCACGCACACCCAGGGCGAACCATAGCGATGCACCATCAAGGGCCTTCGCTGGGTGGTTTCCAGCAATGCAGACAGATTGCGACGCAGATCGAGCACACCGATGGTCTCGTTGCGCATCCTTGGCTTCTCCTCGCTTGCAACAGCCCTGCGCGGCGCGCACGGCCAGCGCCTTCATCTATCCAAGGACGGCGATGCCACCCGGAAAGCGACGCAGATCCAGCGACATCGTCAGTCGCAGCTGCTCCAGCGCCGCGTCCGGATCATCGATGCGGAAGCGGCCACTGACCGGCGCGCGCGCCAATGCCGATTCACCCAGCAGTACCTTGCCCCGCCGGTAACGGTTGATCTCGTCCACCACATCGCCCAGCGGTGCGCGGCGGAACACAAGCATGCCTTCGGTCCAGGCACTCACTTCCGAAGCTACGGCCTCGGCCACGACGCCACTGAGGCGCTCGTCGAACCGGGTCTGCTGGCCAGCCTGCAGCTGCAGGCGGCCCTGCGGGTGCTCGATACGGGCGCTACCCTGCAGGCAGGTCACCCGTACCTGGCCGTGGGTGTTGCGCACGTCCAGGCGCACCGCACCTTCATCGGTAATCACGCAACCCGGGCCCGCGAACAGCGCCAGGCGAAGGCCAGCGCCGGTTTCGATCGAGGCCTGGCCCTGCACCAGCTCGAAGCCTTCGCCCTGCGCGTGCGCGCGGCGACGCAGGCTGCTCTGCGTATCCAGTTCGATCTTGAGCTGCGGCAAGGGCGCGATCTGTAGTCGTTCACCTGTGCCGGTGTGGAAATCGGCCGCCATCGCCGTCACCGAGGGCCACAATCCCAGCGGCGGGCGGAGCGCCG